>JAYRDY010000154.1:0-5208 GCA_041909215.1 Cloacibacterium sp.
ACGAGATGAAAAACTACTTCGGGCTATTTACATTGGAGTTCTTGCATTAATGGAAGATAGAATGTCAGCTTTCCTTTCCAAAACCAGTAATGAATTAGGTACAGAATTGGAAAGTTTGAAGATGATCTTCGATATGAAAAAAGAGCTTTTTTACAAATCATCCATCAAAGGAATATTGGCGGAGGACGAGATAGCCGATTTTCTAAATCAACATTTTTCAGAGAAAAAACTAAAAGATAGGGCAATACTTACAGGAAATACAGCAGGAACTATTCCGAGAAATAAAACAGGCGATATTATTTGTGAGGTAGACGGCAATCCCAATCTCAGAATCGCTATTGAATGTAAATTTGACAAGAGTGTTCGATTAGGAGATATTGAAACCAAAGATATGTTTACAAGAAAGACAGATACTGCTTGGAGCCAGTTGCTTGAAGCGCAAGCTAACAGGGATGCAAAAGTAAGCCTCGTTGTATTTGATATTTCATTAGTAGATAACTCCATTCTTAGAGAATTTGAAAACGTAGGATATATTCCTGGTGTCGGGATGATTGCCATCATCAATTCTCAAAAAGGAGATTACACCAACTTGGCCATTGCCTATATGTTGATAAGAGATATTACACTAAATGCCAAACAGATGGAGCTTGACAAGGATTTGCTGATGATATTGATCAATCGACTTATAAAAGATATCAATGAAATTACAATGATAAAAAACCTGGTTTATAATAATATTGAGAATAATAAAGCGATACTTAAACAACTAGAAAAAAGTATCTTGCTAATGGAGTTTAATCAACAATATCTTAAAAAATTCTTGACAGATGGAACACTAACAAAAGAAGATTTACTCAATTATTATCAAGGTGAGGATGTAAAAGATAAGTACCGTCAGATCGAAAATGAAATCAATACGCTGAAATGACAGACATTTCTCAAATATTAAACACACTGAATACTTCACCTAGTATTGAACTGTTACGTTTACGTAATAGAGAAATGGTTATTAAATTTCTTGTAAACATCTTTTCAAACAAGCAAGGTGCAATTTCTTCTGAAAATATACATACGTATCTAGTAGATTTTTTGGAAGGAAACGAAGTAGAGAATGATGAAGAAAGCGGAATAAGTGCGTTTGATACGTATGAAATAAAAGCAAAAAAACACATACAGAAATGGACAAACAGCGGTTTCTTAACGAATTATCCTGATGAACAAGGTGAAGTTTTTTATGAACTATCTACCCATTCAAGTAAAACCATAGACTGGTTAGCAAGTTTGAAGAAAGAAGAATTTGTTGGTACAGAATCAAAATTTAACAATATTCTAAATCAATTGAAAGAGTTAGTCGAATTTACCAGTGAAAATGCAGAAAAACGTATTCAATTATTGGAAGAAAAGAAACTAGAAATTGAACAACAAATCCAACGCATAAAAATCGGTGAAAATGTAAAAGTTTTTGAAGAATTTGAAATCGTTCCACGTTTCAACCAACTCAATCAGTCAGCGAAAGAACTATTATCTGACTTCAAGGAAGTAGAGGATAATTTTAAAGAAATAACGAAAAATATTTACCAAAAACACGCAGAAGGCAGTTTAACAAAAAGCGATATCCTGACTTTCACTTTCGATGCTCTTGATGAACTGAAAGACAGTCAGCAAGGCAAAAGCTTTTACGCTTTTTGGTCGTTCATTCTAAATCCAGAATTGCAAAGTAGATGGGAAAGTCTGACCAAAGAATTGTACAAAACGTTGGAAGAAAAAGCAATTCCAGTAAATGATCCGTTCCTGAAAGGAATGAAAAAGCACTTGCATAGCTCAGGACAAAAAGTGTATAAAGCTAACGATAAGATGGCAGATAAGTTAAGCCGAATTATCCGTGAAAACGAAAGCTCAAAATCAGAAGCAACCAAAAGCATTATTCAGGAAATCAAGAAACAACTTGTAGCCATCAGCAAAACGAGGAAAAAGCCTGACATTTCCTTTGAGATGGAAACCGATATAGAAATAAACATTCCTATAGAGCGAAAACTAACTTTTGACCAAAAAGAGGATATTACTTACACAAATAAGCCGGAAATGGCTGATGGAGACATCACTTCTTCCCAGAATCTGAGCAAGTTGTTTCTGCAATCAAATATTGATAAAGAGTTGCTAAGGAAAAGAATTAAAGACATTCTAAAAGAAAAATCGCAAACAACACTTTTTGATGTGGTTGAAAATTTTGGCGGGCTTGAAAGAGGGTTGCCTGAATTATTTGGATACATTAGTATCGTAAAGGAATTTAAACATATTATCAGCGTCGATAAAACGCAAAGTATTGTGTTTGATGTAAAAAACAGAAAACGAATTAAAATCCCTGAAATTATTCTGACCAAATGAACAGTTTAGAGCAAAATATAGCACCATACAGCAAAGCGATCGTAAAATTACTTAAATCACCTGTCGAACGAACTTCAAACGTATGGAATGATATCATCCATTATCAAACCGAGATTCAGGAATATATCTGTCGAATTGGTTTAGAACTCATTGTAAAAAAAGACGAAGGTTTTGCATTTGTTAGACAATTTGAGGATAGTGATGGCAATACCCTAGGCTTGGTTACAAGGCGGCAAATCGGCTTTGAAACATCTATTGTATTGGTAGTTTTGAGACAGATTTTAGAAGACTTTGACAGCAATCCCACACAGTTCGCAACGGAAAAATTCATTACTGATTCGGAAATCAAAGATGAGTTGGAACTTTTTCTACAGGAGGGATACAATAAATTGAAATTCAAAAAAGAATTGGATAAATACATTCGGAATGTCGTGGATTTAGGGTATTTGAAAGTTGTCAGTGAAAAAGACAACGAAACAAAATATCAGATACATCGAATTATCAAAGAAAAGATAACACTGGATATATTACAGGAGTTTAAAAAAAAATTACAGGAGTATGTTGAGTCTGTTTAGTACGAGTTCCGACAAAGCGGGTTTTAGACTTCAATATATGGAAGTTTTTAACTGGGGAACATTTAATGAAAAAGTGTTTAGAATAAATCCCCAAGGGAACAACTCGTTATTGACTGGTGCGAACGCTTCGGGAAAAAGTACCTATATTGACGCTTTACTTACTCTCATTGTTCCTGCCAAGAAAGACCGTTTTTACAATCAATCGTCGGGCGTTGAGAAGAAAGGTGACCGTACTGAAGAGACCTATGTGTTGGGGCATTACGGAAATATTCAGGAAGAAGGAAAAAGTTCAACCTCTACACAGAAATTACGTAATACAAACACTTATTCCGTAATTCTTGCTTCTTTTTCAAATACCGACCAAAAACAAATTACCCTATTTCAAGTTCGTTGGTTCTCGAATAATGAGTTAAGACGACAATTCGGCATTGCACACGTTCCGTTGGAAATAGAAAAAGATTTTTTTGATTTTGATGCAAAAGGTTTATGGAAAAGGAGGTTGGATAAAGTATACAATGCTAATACAACTAAAAAGAGAATCGAATTTATAGATGGTCCAACAGCTTATGCCGAAAGAATATCCTATTTATTTGGAATGCGTTCCGTTAAAGCATTGAGCCTGTTCAATCAGGTAGTGGGTGTAAAGATTCTGGAAGATTTGGACGAATTCATCAGAACAAATATGCTGGAAGAACAATATGCCGAAACTGAGTTTATCCAGCTCAAAGAAAGCTTTTTGACATTAATGGACGCTAAAAACAATATAGAAAAGGCCAAAGAACAAATCAAACAGCTAATACCTATCAACGACATCGCCAACAAACTGAACAAAATCGAGAACGATTTACAGCAATTAGAGCATTCAAAAGAAATGTCTGTCTATTGGTTTGCCAAGAAAGGTGTTGAATTAGGCAAAAGTGAATTGGAAAAATGCAAAGAGGAATTAGAACGTTTGAAAGATGCATTAACCGAATTACGACGTAAAGAAGATCTGCTAAAACAAGACGAAAGAACGATTTCCATTGCCATCGAAAAAGATGAAGTCGGAAGTAAGATTAAAGATTTAGAAAAAGAAATCAGGCAACTAGAAAGGCTTCGTGACATTCGTAAATCAAAATTAGACGATTACAATAAAATTGCACAAAGCATTGAATTGAGTAATAATCCAAGCGAAGAAACTTTTAATGCTAACAGAGAAAAAGCAAAATATTTAAAACAAAGTACACAGCAAAATATTGATGTTGAGAATGAAAATCTTCGAGCATTGAAAAACAAGGACGATGAGTTAACTAAATCAATAGAGGATTTGGTAAATACCATTCAAACACTTCAAAAAAATAAAAACAACATCGCTATCCGTGAAGCTGAAATACGAGATGAAATCATAACCCACATTGGAGCGAGCCGGGAAGAAATTCCTTTTATTGGAGAATTGATTAAAGTAAAGGAAGATGAACTGGTTTGGGAAGCATCTGTCGAAAAAGTGTTGCATAACTTTGCTTTGCGTTTGATTGTTCCGCCAAAGTATTATTCGCAAATAAACCTGTATGTAAATAGTCATAATTTGAGAGGTAGAATCCGTTACGACAAATATGAAGAGCGGGACTATCTCAAAAATTTTCGTCAAAAGGCTATCAACAAAAAATCCTTAGTTCATAAAATAGACATAAAACCCAAAACTGATTATTACGAATGGATTGATGATTATTTGGAAGCTCAATTTGATTTTGTTTGCGTGGATAATCTTTCGGAATTTGAGCGTTATTCTGAAATGGCTATTACTCAAAACGGATTGATAAAATTCAAAAGGGGAAAGCACGAAAAAGATGATCGTCCGCATATTACAAAAAAAGAAAACTATGTTTTGGGTTGGGACAATAAAGAAAAAATTGTGGGTTTAAGGATGGTTTTAACTAATCTTCAAAGTCAGCAAACCGAAAACAAGAAAGCGATTGTTAATAAAAGTATCGAGATAAAAAAGTTAGGAACATACAGAGATGAATGTCAAAACCTGTTTTCAAAATATGAGAAATATGATGATATCAATTGGGAATCTTATGCTAATGAAATACAGGAAAATACAGAAAAGAAAGAAGCTTTAGAAAAAACTAATAACAGAGTTAAACAGTTGCAGGAACAATTGACCAAAGTCCAAGCTGATTTAAAACAACTTTCGGAAGTTGATATTTTCATTAAAGGGCAAGACATCTTTAAAAAGAATAAAAATATTGAGGATGTTGAACAGGAA
>JAYRDY010000155.1:0-5160 GCA_041909215.1 Cloacibacterium sp.
AAATTAATTGATTTTTTGAAAGAAATAACTTTTGAGTTTACTTCTTTTCTTTAGTTTTTGTTTTTTTAGGTTTTTCTTCTTGCCAAGCAACAACTTTCCCTTTGCTATCGATCATTTTTTTGGTGAGTTGTGTTACCATTTCAATGAGTTCTTCTTTAAATTTCTGCGCTTCGTACTCACCTTTTTCAATTTTCCTGAGTTTTTGTTCCCATTCTCCTGTTAATTCGGCACTTTTCAGCAATTCATCTTCGATAGTATCAATTAAATCAATCCCAGTTTGTGTAGCGATTAGATTTTTTCTTTTCTTTTCGATGTATTTTCGTTTAAAAAGCGTTTCGATAATATTTGCTCTTGTAGAAGGCCTACCAATACCGTTATTCTTTAAAAGTTCACGCAGTTCCTCGTCTTCAACTTGTCTTCCTGCGGTTTCCATTGCTCTTAGAAGCGTAGCTTCAGTGTAGGGTTTGGGTGGAGAAGTTCTCCCTTGATGAACAAAAGGTTCGTGTTCGCCTTTCTCGCCCACTTTAAATTCAGGAATGAGCTGTTCTTCGTTTTTATCTTCTTTTTCTGAAGTCTCTTTTTGATCTTTGGCATAAACAGCGCGCCAACCTGGCTCAAGAATTTGCTTTCCTGATGCTTTGAAATTGATGGTCCCTACCTGACCTTCCACCAAAGTATTCGAAATTTTACATTCTGGATAAAAAACAGCTATAAAACGCTTTGCCACCAAATCATAGACTAATTTTTCTTCTCTACTTAAATTGGCACTTGGCGGAATTTCCGTTGGAATAATGGCGTGATGATCCGTAACTTTAGCATCATCAAACACCGCTTTTGTCTTAGGAATTGGCGCTTCTAAAAGAGGAGAAATTAAGTCTGAATAAAAATTCATACTCTTTAGAATACCCGAAATTTTCGGATATAAACTCTCCGAAAGGTAGGTGGTATCTACTCTTGGATAAGTGGTATGTTTTTTCTCGTAAAGACTTTGGATATAATTTAAAGTGCTTTCTGCGGAAAACCCGTATTTTTTATTGGCTTCCACCTGAAGCCCCGTTAAATCAAACAATCTAGGGTTTTTCTCTTTTCCTTCTTTAATTTCAAAAGAAACGATTTCAAAAAGATTTTGCTTGAGATATTCTAAGCCTTTTTCTGCTCTTTCGGCAGATTGTAACCGATCTATTGCCGCACTGAAAACCACTTCTCTGTATTTGGTTTTGAGTTCCCAATAGTCTTTTTGCACAAAAGCGTCTATCTCTTTTTGTCGTTTCACGAGCATTGCCAAAGTAGGCGTTTGCACTCTACCGATAGACAAAACAGCTTTATTTCCGCCAAATTTTTTGGTGAAAAGTCGGGTTGCATTAATTCCTAAAAGCCAATCTCCAACGGCCCTGGCGTTACCTGCTAAATAAAGATTTTTGTATTCTTCAGCAGATTTTAAGTTCTCAAAACCTTCTTTTATGGCATCTTCGGTCAAAGAAGAAATCCACAATCTTTTTATGGGTTTATCACACTTTGCTTTTTGCAGAACCCAACGCTGTATGAGTTCTCCTTCTTGCCCGGCATCACCACAATTAATGACCTCATCACACTCTCTTACTAAACCTTCAATGACTTTAAATTGTCTTTCTACCCCATTATTATTGATGAGTTTAATTCCGAAATTTTTGGGAATAATGGGTAATAAAAAAAGATTCCATGCTTTGTATTCAGGGGCATAATCATGAGGTTCTTTTAAGGTGCAAAGATGCCCGAAAGTCCACGTTACACAGTAACCATTGCCTTCCATATAGCCACTCTTAGGAGTTGTAGCTCCCAAAACTTTAGCAATATCTCTAGCTACGCTTGGTTTTTCTGCTATACAAAGTTTCATTTTTGAATTCTAAAAGGGCTGCAAAGTTGCATTTTTATTGAAAAAAATAATTCATGAAAAGAAAAACCCTTTAAAAAGTACATTTTAAAGGGTGTTGGTAAAATTTATATTTTACTTTGCGGAGAGTGAGGGATTCGAACCCCCGGACCTGTTACAGTCAACAGTTTTCAAGACTGCCGCAATCGACCACTCTGCCAACTCTCCATAAAAACGTTTGTTTCGTTTTCAGTGGTGCAAATATAGCACTCTTTTAATTTTCAACAAAATTATTTCGCACTTTTTTCTTCAATTAAAACTAATGTATTAATTTTCAGATAGAAAAATTTAGTTCTTCATCAATAAAAATCCCATCAACACTGCTAAAACACCTAGAATAACGCTTAATAGTATGTATGAAATTAGAATAAAATAGTTTTGATTTTGCCAAAGTGAATAATTTTCTGCCGAAAAAGTAGAAAAAGTGGTAAAACCACCACAAAAACCTGTAATGAGTAAATACTTAAGAGAATGGTCTTCTTTAATAAAATAAGACGAAAGCACACCTATTACAAAGCAACCTATTATATTGACTAAAAAAGTGCCTAAAGGAAACTGCCCAAACTGAAAAGATTTAGAAGTATAAAACGAAACTAGGTATCGCATTACACTTCCAAATCCTCCTCCTAAAAATATGTAGATTATATTTCTCAAATCTTATTCTAATTCAGACAGATATCTTTCTGCATCAATAGCAGCCATACAACCAGAACCTGCGGCGGTAATAGCTTGTCTGTAAACATGATCCTGAACGTCTCCTGCTGCAAAAACACCAGGTAAATTTGTTCTAGAAGAACCTTTTTCTGTTGCAATATACCCGTTTTCGTCTAGGGTAATTTGGCCTGCAAAAACTTCTGTATTTGGCTTATGTCCAATCGCTATAAATATACCGTGTACATCTATTTTAGAGGTTTCTTGCGTTTGATTATTGATTATCACTGCTCTTTCTACCAAGTTATTTTCTCCTTCAATAGCGATTAATTCATGATTGTATTTCACCTCAATATTTGGTGTATTTTCTACTTTATGAACCATTGCTTTAGAAGCTCTCATATAGTCTTTTCTCACCAACATGGTAACTTTGTTACATAATTTTGAAAGATAAGTTGCTTCTTCTGCAGCAGTATCGCCTGCACCAACTACAACTACATCTTTGCCTTTATAAAAGAATCCGTCGCAAGTTGCACAAGCAGAAACACCTCCACCGTTGTATTTCTTTTCATCATCTAGACCAAGATATTTAGCAGTAGCACCTGTAGAAATAATTACCGTTTTTGCTAAAATTTCTTTTTCACCAGCCCAAAGTTTGTGTACACCACCCACTTCGGTGGAAAATTCTACTTTAGTAATCATTTCGTAATGTACTTTCGTATCGAAACGTTCTGCTTGTTTTTGTAGATCCATCATTAATTCTGGCCCTGTAATCCCATTAGGATAGCCTGGAAAATTATCTACTTCGGTTGTTGTAGTTAATTGTCCGCCAGGTTGTAAGCCTGTGTACATTTCAGGTTTAAGATCTGCTCTTGCTGCATAAATAGCTGCTGTAAAACCAGAAGGCCCAGAACCAATAATCACGCAATCTAAAATATTTTCCATTGAAGTTTAATGTTTTTAAGTATTAATTTCTATAGTTGCAAAAATCGTTAAATATTTTTGGTTTTTCTATTATTTAGTGATGAATTTTGTCAATGAAAGAAATTTTAATTTTCCTTCAGAAAATTCAGAAAATAATTTACTATTTCTTTTTTTTATGTTCTGCTGTATCATAATCAAGCCGTTATAATTATCTTAATGTATATTTTTAATATTAAATTATAAGTAAAAACTATAACTAAATTAAAAATCAATGCTTTAAAGGACGTTTTTTTATCATTCCGCCTTTTGTATCTTTTACGGCGTGCATTACTACGAATGCATTCGGTGCTATTTTTTCTAATTCTGTTTTCAACTTGCTTATTTCCAACCTTGTGATTACGGTAAAAATAATGTCGTTATCTTCTTTAAGTCCTCTTTTACCAAATCCTTTTTTGCCACTATAAACGGTAACTCCTCTACCTAATTTATTGTAAATCATACTTTTAATGTCTTCACGTCTAGATGATACAATGGTTACCCCAATATATTCATCAATCCCTTCTACTAGAAAATCTAAAGTTTTTGAAGCTGCCAAATACGTAATCATGGAGTACATTGCAATTTCAACGCCTAAAAAATAAGCTGCTGCAGAGAAAATCATGACATTAATTACAATAATAATATCGCCAATGGTAGTCCCTAATTTTTTACTTAAAAATATCGCTAAAACTTCCGTTCCGTCTATCACCGCTCCACCTCTTACAGAAAGTCCAATACCAGCTCCAAGGAAGAAACCTCCGAAAATTGCTACCAAAAGATTATCATTCGTAACATTCGGAAATTTTACGTAAGCCAAACAAAGTGACAAACCAACAATGGCCAAAATGGTTTTGATGGCAAAATTTCTGTTTACGGTCTTAAAAGCAAGAATAATAAACGGAATATTGACTAAAACAATAAGATAATACAAAGGAACATCAGTAAGTGCCGAAATAAGCAGAGAAATCCCTGTTGCGCCCCCATCAATAAATTTATTGGTTAATAAAAACCCTTTGAAACCAAAGCTAGCCGAAAATATACCAATGGTAATTAACAAAAAACTTCTAAGCTCACTTTTAAGCGATACCAAAAGATCATTTTGCCTTTTCAAAAATTTATAGCGACTGATATTTACCTCGCCTTCAATTTTTAAAAGGGTTAAAATGAATTTCCTCCAAAGTTCTTTTAGCATTTACTTTTTGATTTTATCAACATTTAAAATTTTATAAACCATTTCTTTAAGCAACTCGCCATCATCCATATTTACCGCACCCAAACCTTTACTTTTTAAATCTATTTCTCTTAAAATAGAAATTGTTCTGGTGGCATGTTTCAACGGAAATAATCTTGCTGATTCTGCAAAATCTTTAATAAAATAAGGATTTACGCCCATTTCTGAAGCAATAGTCTGGGGTGATTGCCCAGCCAAAGCATGATACATAATAACGTTCGAGAAGAAGTTGTATAAATTCCCAATCGTCATTACAATAGGATTGGTTTTAGGATTTTTCCCCATATAATAGGCGATTTTGAAGGCATTATTTGCATCTTTTTTACCTAATGCTTTCTGCAATTCGAAAACATTAAATTCTTTAGAAATCCCAATATGCGTTTCTACCAATTTACCGTCTAAAACT
>JAYRDY010000156.1:0-5107 GCA_041909215.1 Cloacibacterium sp.
GCTAACATCAAAAAAATAAATATTACAAAACTAGAAAAAGGGATTTATTATCTTTTTATAAAAACAAATGATGGGGTAAAAACTAAAAAATTCATAAAAGAATAATCTAAAAAAGTAACTCAGAAATGGGTTACTTTTTCTTTTTTCGTTCGTATATTACTTCTACTATTTTACCACCTACCCATGAAAAAGGGAAATAAATGATAAAAATTAAAATTTTATAAAAAGTAGGATGATAAGGGAATATAATAATATCCAACATGGATATAAACAGCATAATAAAGCCTATAAGAATTGCATAAGCTACTTTGGCATATTTTACCACTATTGCAGTTACTACACCTCCAATGGTAACTCCTAAACCTGACGAGAATAATAACGACCAGAAAAAACCAGGTTTCCCTTCTACGCTTTTAAGTAGTTTTTCCCAGTTTTCAAAAGGGGCAATTTCTTTATAATTTACCCAAGAAGAATCAATTCTTACACCCAACGAAATAATAGCCCCAGCTACTGCTAGACCTAATAAAACGCCAAATGTATTTCTTAAAAAATTCATTAGAATTGGTGTGCAATCATTGAAATTTCTACACTAACATTCTTTGGTAAACAAGCTACTTGTATGGTTTCTCTCGCAGGGTAACTGTTTGCATCAAGATAAGACGCATAAATTTCATTCATCACAGCAAAATCATCCATGCTTTTTAGAAAAATAGTTGCTTTTACCACATTAGAAAAACTCATTCCTGCTTCTTCTAAAATTGCTTTCAGATTTTTCATTACTTGGTGCGTTTCTTTTTCAATACCATCTTCTAACTCTCCTGTTGCAGGATTAATTGGGATTTGCCCAGAAATATACAATACTCCGTTAATAAAATTGGCTTGTGAATAAGGCCCAATTGCAGCTGGTGCATTAGTAGTAGAAATAATCTTCTTGCTCATTTTTCTAGTTTTAAGAATTAACCCTTTTGTTGATAGGATTTTGATTTGGCAAATATAATTTTTTTTCTGAAATAATAATTTAGAAAGTGCTTCTTGGTTGTGTAAAGCTTCTTTCTTTATATTTTACAGCGTCTTTAAGAATATTTGCTTTTATGCTGATAAAAAAGTCGTAAACCTTGTATTGCCCAAAAGGAACCCAATTGAAACTCAATGTAAAACTTCTCTGGTCTCTTGCAAAACCTAGTCTTGTATAGGCTAAATCTTTGGCGATAAAATCATAATGCGTGCTTCCGTTTAAACTCCAATAAGGGGTAAGCTTCAAAGAACCATCTAACCCTATAGAAGCCACACTTTTTCCAAATTTAGTACCTCCTTTAGAGTAACCATAACTTGCGTTTAAATTCAACGTCCATGGCTGACTAAATCGGGCATAATTATCTTGATCAAAATAATAGACTTCATTTCTAATTTCGCCTTTTGTTGTATATTTTTTTTCGTCTTTACCTTCCTTTTTACCAAAAATTTCATTGCTTAAGGGGAAAGAGAAATTCATATTGAAATTCTGCATGGTAAATCCAAAATTCTCTGTTCTAACTCCCACAGATTCTCCAGGCGCAAAAACAGTTTTGTAAGGGTCTATGGTTAAACTAGAGTTTACACTTAATTTGTTCTGAAAAAAAGATGTCTGCGTACTTATAGAAATCATAGACCATTTATGATCTTTTGCGGCAAAATTATAACCACCACTAATGTTTAAACTTTCAAAAAGTTTTACTTTTTTAACACCAGTAGAATCTGTTTTGCTTTTTACCTTCATTTCTAAATTATTACTGATAGAAAACCCGATTGCCTGAGTTAAACCCGATGTTGGCGAGCCAAACATACCTCCTTCAAAAATTGAATAGGTGGTGAGTTGACCTCTCTCATTGTAATAATTTTTATAATAACCGAAACTTGGCGATCCAAAATCTGGAGAATACGTAAAGCTTACACTTGGCGTAACCATGTGACGAATGGCTTGTATTTTTGAGTTTTTGCCGAATTTTGCCATCCCATACAATACGGTTTGCAAACTTGCAGAAGTAGAAAAAGTAGAATAACCTGTTAAGTTTTTATTGAAAGTATTAACCGTTTGGTTAGAAATCGCATCATAATTTCTAGACAATGTTTTGGTCGTTAAAACATTATCGATATTGGCGGCCAAAGAAAATGTAAAATATTTAGCAACCGTAGAATTAGTAGATAAAGCAATATTATTTTTGGCACCAGTTTGCATTTTATCCCACATGGTTTTGGTAAACATGTCCTCACTTTTCACTCCAGAAACATAATTGCTGAATTGTAAACCTGTATTTACATTAATATTCTCTAAAAGACCAGTTCTAACACCTGTTTTCGATTTAAATAGAAAAAACTGATTAATTGCTACATTTAATTGTGGCAATCTAAGATCGGTAAGCCCTGTACTAAAGTTTTGCGAATAACTTCCTGTTCCTGTAATTGTTATCGGCAAATTAAGGAATCTTTTTGTAACGCTCACAGAAGAGTTTTGTTGTGCATTTAATGCATTCTGATTAAAAATATGCGCATTATTTACAGAGTTATTATAAAACTTGTTGCTCGTAATATTTACAGATGCAGAAAACGTAAAGAACGGATTGGCTTTAGAATCTTGGGAGTGCGTCCAAGCAATATTATACACTCCACTTTTAGAATAATTATCGAGTCCTTTAATTCCCCTAATTGTGTTGCCTATTTCTGCACGAAAAGAGCCATTATAACGATAATTTTTTTTATAATTAAGTTCAGGGCGTATATTCCAACTTCCTTTGGTATAGTAATCTAAATAAGCTTTAAAATCAAAATGTTCTCCAATAGGTTGGTAATATCCCAAACCATTTAAAAAGAAACCTACATCTTGTCTTTCTCCAAAACTCGGAATTAAGATACCAGCCATTCTTTTTTCGGTCATTGGTAAAATAGCAAAAGGCATAATTAATGGCGTTGGTATCTGCTCTATATACATCTGTATTGGGCCTGTAATAAGCTTAGAATTATCTTTCCCTTTAATCATTTTAATATCTGGCGCCAACATATAGTAATCTGCAAGAGTATCTTTTTTCTTAAGGAAATACTCATCAGTTGTGTACATACCTTTTTTTAGAAAGAAAACCGAATCATTAACTTTTTTTGTTTTTTGTGCCACTACAACGCCTTCGCTTTCTTCCGTTCTTGCGTCGTAAGCAATTGCTTGCTTGGTTTTGTAATTATAATTAAAATCTCTGTATTCGTATTTTTTACCCCCTTGTGTAGCAGAAGCTGGTATAACAATCTTACCCGTAGAATCTACTTTGCCACGCGCATAAATCATCCCTTTATCCCAATCAATTTGGATATAGTCTGCATCTATCTGCATGTCCTGATATTTAACTTGGGCTTTTTTATTGAGGTAAGACATTTTCTTAGGAACATCATTCCTAATATTATCTGCTTTAGAATATACTACATCTTCTAATTGCTCTTTATCAACTTTTACCGTGTCTTTCTTAGAAACAACAGCACTTTCATCACTATTTTTAACCTCAATTTTTTGCTTATTTTGTGCTAAAAAATTGTTAAAAATTAGGATAATTAAAATATGTAGGGTATTTTTGAAAATGTTTTTAAACAAGGTTTCTATTAAATTAGGCCTCAAAATTAATAATTTTTGAAAAATGAATACGCATAAACGAGCAATTAATATAATTTTAACTTTCTTTTTCTTATTTTCCATTCAAATTTATTCTCAAAAAAAATTCGTTATCGTTTTAGATGCAGGTCATGGAGGAAAAGATATAGGAGCCGCAAGAAAATATGAAGATTTAGGATTTATTAAAGAAAAAGACATTACCCTTAGCATTGTACTTAAAGTAGGCAGAATGCTCGAAAAAAACAAAGATTTCAAGATTATTTACACCCGAAAAATAGACGAATACCCTTCTCTTATTGATAGAACCGACCTTGCTAACAGAAGCCATGCAGATTTATTTATCTCTGTACACTGTAATGCAAATACAAAATCTTCTCCTTATGGTACAGAAACATACGTACAAGGACCAGACCAAAATAAAACCAATCTAGAGGTTGCCAAAAGAGAAAATGATGTAATATTACTGGATGCAAAAGACAAAGAAGTTTTTGCTTCTTATGACCCTACTTCGCCAGAGTCTTTAATTGCATTAAAAATGCAACAAAGCAAATACTTAGAAAGCAGTCTTATTTTCGGTGGATTTGTAGAAGAAAATTTCGTTAAAAAAGATAAAAGATTCTCTAGAGGAGTAATGCAGAAAAATTTGCACGTGCTTCGCCTCAACGCAATGCCTTCTGTACTTATAGAGACAGGATTCATTAGCAATCCTGAAGAAGCAGCATATCTCGCATCAGAAAAAGGACAAGATGAAATTGCAGAGTCTATATACAATGCAGTAATTAGTTATAAAAAGAAAATTGATAGAAATCAGAAAAAAGAAGAAGAAAAACCTAAAGAACTCCCTCTTAAAAATGATTTCAGAATTCTTTTAATGAGCACTCCGAATAAATATAATGACGAAGACCCTGCACTCAGAGGATTAAAATATATTTTAACCATTAAAGAAAACGGCCTTTACAAATACTACTATAGTGTAACTAATTTCGCTTCTATTAAAGAAGCTAACCTAAAAACAGCAAAAGATGCCGGCTTTAGAAATGCTTCTGCGGTAAGTTTCACCCCAAATCAAAACATGAATTCTGGCTATTATAGAATTGAATTATATTCTGGTAAAGAGAAATTACCGAAGTCTTCTACCATTCTAAAAACACTTCCTAATGCCGAAAGAACAAAAGCAGATGGAGTATTCTATTACACTTACGGTGAGGTAAAATCTTTAGAAGCGGCAGTAAAGCTTCAAAAAGAGCTTGAAGAGAAAGGCATTACCAATACTATTATAGAAAAAGTATATAAATAGTAATTTTATTTTGCAGGAATAAAAAAAGTTTATATTTTTGCACGCACAAAAAAATGAATGGCCTATTCGTCTAGTGGTTAGGACTCAAGATTTTCATTCTTGCAACAGGGGTTCGATTCCCCTATAGGCTACAAATTTTAAAAAAAATTAAAAAATAATTTGCAAATTAAAAAATAGTTTTT
>JAYRDY010000157.1:0-5090 GCA_041909215.1 Cloacibacterium sp.
ACTTAATTAAACATTTTGCTGATTTAACCAATAAGAAAGCAGGAGAATTTTATACACCTCGTTCTGTAGTGCATTTATTGGGTTTAATATTAGACCCGCATGAAGGAGAAAGTATTTATGACCCAGCTTGTGGAACTGGAGGAATGCTATTGGAATGTGTTGACCATTTAAGAGAAAACAACGAAGATTATCGTACATTAAAATTATACGGACAAGAGAAAAACCTAACTTCTAGTTCCATCGCTAGAATGAATATGTTTTTACACGGCATTGAAGATTTTCAAATTGCTCGTGGTGATACATTGAGAAATCCTGCTTTTTTTGAAGCAGATGGATTGAAAACTTTTGATTGTGTCATTGCGAATCCTCCTTTTTCATTGAAAGATTGGGGCGCTGACATTTGGGTGAATGACCCATTTGGAAGAAATATTGCAGGTGTGCCACCACAAGGAAATGGCGATATGGCTTGGGTGCAACATATGATTAAATCTATGAATGCAAGTGGGCGAATGACAGTGGTTTTACCTCATGGCGCTTTGTTTAGAAAAGCTTCTGAAGGCAAAATTAGAGAAGCCTTACTTAAAAAAGATGTTTTAGAAGCTGTGATTGGTTTAGGACCTAATATTTTTTATGGTACTCAATTAGCGGCTTGTGTATTGGTTTTTAAACAACAAAAAGAAAAACACAAGCAAGGTAAAGTCTTGTTTATTGATGGTTCAGAACAAGTGCGAGTGGGTAGAGCTCAAAACTTCTTAGAACCCAATCATGTAAAACAACTTTTTGATTGGTACAATCAATTTCAAAATGTAGAAAACTTTGTAAAAGTGGCAACACTAGAAGAAATCAAAGAGAACGATTACAACCTAAACATTCCGCTTTATTTGGAAAAAATCATAGAAGATAATTTACCAACAGTTGAAGAAGCTTTAGCCGATTTAAAAACGGCCTGGGAGGAAAGTTTGAAAGCAGAAGAAAAATTTAAAAGAATATTAAAAGAATTTATCCATGAATAGAATGCCGTCAAGTTCTGCTCAAGACAGACAAATTGCTGTATGGTTCCAAAAAATTGAAAATGGTGAAATAAAATTACCTCGTTTTCAAAGACCACAAGCTTGGGATAGAAATAGAGTATGCAGTTTGTTAGATACTGTAACTAAAAATCTTCCTCTTGGCGTTACATTGCTTTTAAATGTTGACCAAGAACAATTTGTGTCAAGGTATCTTGTTTCTGCTCCAGAAACTGGTGGTAGAGTTACAGAACATTTATTAGATGGTCAACAAAGGCTTACTGCATTATGGAGATCTTTACATAACAATTATGATGATTCAAAATACTTTTTATATATCAGAAAATTTGATAAGTATTTGGATGAAAATGAAATTGATACAGAAGATGAATCAAGTGTTTTTTGTAGAACAAGATGGGTGAATAAAAATGGAATTAATATGCCTTTATGGGCTGATATTCCGTCAGAAAGTTTTAACAGAGGCTTAATTCCACTTGAATTATTACGTCCTGGAGATATTGCATCAGAATATGAAAAATGGGTAAATGACGCTATTAACCCCATTAAACCTCAATCAGGTATTGAAAATTATGAGGAAAAATTATTTGAATGGATGAGTTTGAAGAATGAAATATTGACAACTATAAGAGATTATAGAGAGACTATTTCTCATTTTAATTTACCTTATTTAGCCTTACCATCACAAACATCCAAAGAAACTGCTTTACAAGTATTTATAAATATGAATACTAATAGTAAGCCGTTGTCACAATACGATATTATCAGAGCAGAGATAGAAGGGGTTAAAGGGGTATCTTTAGACGATTATCAAAACAAATTAAACTCATTATATCCGAATGTTAAATATTATTTTGAGCTACCATTTCTAATTTTAGCAACCTCTGCTTTAATGCAGGATAAACTGCCTAATCAAAGAGGTATGTGGGATATGAAAAAAGATTTGATGGTAGAAAATTGGGATAAAATGTCAATAGGTTTGTCAAAAATGTCCATTTTCATGGAGTCTCAAGGGGTTTACGACCAAAATAGATTACCTACAAATGCTGTTTTATCTGTTATCGCTGCATTATATACCTATATTCCTGAAAATTTAGATGCTAGAGGCTCGTTTGAAATTTTGCTAAGAAAATATCTTTGGTCAAGTTTCTTTACTGATCGATATGAAAACTCAGCGGCTTCTAATGCTTATAATGACTTTATGGCTTTGAAGAACATAATTACAGGAAAACTAAACGATAAAGGATTGAAATACACTGAAAATGATGTTCCTATTTTAGATCGTACTAAATATCCATTAGCTTCAGAAGAAGAATTAATGAGAGTAGGTTGGCCAAAAAGGGAAAATATTAGAGCACGTGGAATTATGGCTGTTTTTACAAAATTAGGAGCATTCGATTTTGCTGATGGTTCACAATTAAGTAGACAAGTTTTATTAGAGAGTAAACGTCATTATCACCATGTTTTTCCAGATGCTTTGCTTAAAGAAGCAGAAGTTGAGAGTTTCTTAGCTTTAAATTGTGCATTAATTACCGATAAAACCAACTTAAATATCAGTAATAAAGACCCTTATCGTTATTTATTGGAACGTTATGAATGGACGAGTGAAGATATTGTACATTCAAGACTAAAATCCCATTTAATACCCATTCAAGAACTTAAAAATGGTGGTTATGAAGGGTTAGATGATAAAAAACGTATCGAAAAAATAAAATTAGATTTTGAAATATTTATTACCAAAAGAGCAAATTATGTTGTTAAAGCTGTTAATGAACTAGCTCAAGGTAAAGAAATTTCTGCTAACGATATAATAAATAGTATTTAATATTAAAATGACCCAACAACAATTAGAAAAATACCTCTGGGGAGCTGCTACTGCATTGCGTGGTACCATAGATGCTGGAGATTACAAACAATATATATTTCCGCTTTTGTTTTTCAAGCGCATTTGTGATGTGTATGATGAAGAATTTGAAAAGGCATTAGAAGACAGCGATGGCGATTTAGAATACGCTGCTTTTGCGGAGCACCATCATTTTATAGTGCCTGAACATGCCCATTGGAAAAAAGTAAGAGAAACAACCGTAAACATTGGTATGGCCATACAAGAAGCTATGCGCGAAATTGAAAAAGCCAATCCTGAAACCTTATTTGGGATTTTTGGCGATGCCAGTTGGACCAACAAAGACCGATTGTCTGATGCTACTTTGACCAATTTAATTGAGCATTTCTCACAACACCAATTGAATCTTAAAAACGTGCCTGATGACCAATTAGGAAATGCTTACGAATATTTAATTAAAGAATTTGCTGACGATAGCGGACACACCGCAGCCGAGTTTTACACCAATAGAACGGTAGTAAAATTAATGACCATGATTATGGACCCACAACCTGGGGAAAGCGTTTATGACCCAACCTGTGGAAGTGGTGGTTTATTACTAAATTGTGCGTTGCATTTAAAAGACGAAGGCAAAGAATACCGCACTTTGAAACTGTATGGACAAGAAATTAATTTGATTACTTCTGCTATTGCCCGAATGAACATGTTTATGCATGGTATTGAAGAATTTCAGATTGCTCGTGGCGATACTTTGGCGCAACCTGCTTTTATTGAAAATGACGAGTTGAAAAAGTTTAATGTTATTTTAGCTAATCCTCCGTATTCTATTAAAGCTTGGGATAGAAAAAGTTTTGAAACTGACGCATACGGACGTAATCTTTGGGGAACGCCACCACAAGGTTGTGCGGACTATGCGTTTCAGCAGCACATCCAAAAAAGTTTGAATACCGAAAATGGCCGTTCTATTTCACTATGGCCTCATGGTATTTTGTTTAGAGATTCTGAAGCTGAAATGCGCCGTAAAATGGTAGAGCAAGATTTGGTGGAATGTGTAATCGGTTTAGGACCTAATTTATTTTATAACTCACCGATGGAAGCATGTTTGTTAATTACCAATAACAATAAACCAAAAGAAATAAAAGGTAAAGTTTTAATTGTAAATGCTTTAAAAGAAGTAAAACAAGAAAAAAACATTGCTTATTTAGAAAATAAACATATTCAGAGAATTTACAACTCTTATAAATCATTTACTGATGAAGATGGATTTTCAAAGATTGTTTCTAACGAAACAGTATTAGAAAACAAAGGAAGTTTAAATATTGCGCAGTATTTAAGTAATGTTGTTACAGATAAAAACAAAATGTCGTTTACTGATGCTTATTCGAATTGGGAAAATAGTTCTCAAGAATTAAAAGAAAGTATGAATGAATTATTTCAAATCTTAAAGTAATGAAAGAGATAATGACAAAAATAGATTTGAACAACTTAGATAAATCTACTTGGGAAACTTTTGAGTTTGAAGAAATTGCATTTAAAATTTCTGAAACTGTTGATCCTAATAAAACAGATTTACCTATATATGTAGGCTTAGAACATTTAGATGCAGAAGATATTCATATAAGAAGAACAGGAACTCCAGATGATGTAAACGGACAAAAACTGAAATGCTATCCTGGAGATGTTATTTTTGGTAAACGTAGAGCCTATCAAAGAAAAGCTGCTATTGTAGATTTTGAAGGAATTTGCTCAGCACATGCATTTGTTTTGAGAGCTAACCCAGAAGTAATTGACCCAAAATTGTTTCCTTTCTTTTTGCACTCTGACCAATTTATGCATCGTGCAGTGGATATTTCTGTTGGTGGACTTTCACCAACAATCAATTGGGGTGATTTAAAACATCAAGAATTCCTCCTGCCACCCAAAGACCAACAAGCCCAATTAGCCGAATTACTATGGGCAATGGATGAATTAATTGAGAGGGAGAAGGAGGTTTTGAATAGGTTTGAGTTAAGCCTCTTTAGTTTATTAAAGAATAGTTTTAACAATTTAAAGAATAAAAAATCTTTGATTGACTTATGTGTTGAGCCTCCTAAATATGGTGCAAACTCACCTGCAGTTGATTACGATAATGAAATTAGATATTTAAGAATAACTGATATTGGTAATTTTGGTAATTTGAATGAAGAAAAAGTTTCAGCAAGTGAACACGATGACAAATATTT
>JAYRDY010000158.1:0-5043 GCA_041909215.1 Cloacibacterium sp.
CCAAAATTATTATTGATGTAATTTCTAACTTCTTCTGTTAAATCTCCTTTTTCTGCAATCTTATTTTCTAAATCTTCAATTCTGGCTAACAAATTGTTATACTCTTTTTTGCTAGTATCTTTTTCCCAATACCAATCTGCATGTTTCTGTTTTTTACCAAAATAAAAAGTTACTCCTAAAGCAGTATTATATATGGAACCCGTTCTACTTAAACTTGGGTCTAATTTTGTTTTCCCATCTAATGTAACATGGTGCGTGAGATTGCTCACTAAAGTATAATCTGCATTTAGAACTAACCTATCTGAAACTTTAATCAATAAGGTTGCACCTCCTACAATACTAAAAATATTATCATAGTTGCTAAAAGTTTTAGTATTAGGAGCGTGTAAAAAGGAAAAACCTGGTCCGAAATGAAACTGAAGTCCAAAAGTATCTGTAAATTCTTCCCATCTCATCACCCTATGAAGATTTATCACCCCTTCTAAAGTAGCTCGATACATGTTGTTATTAAAAGGAGGACTCTTGGTCTCTGCTTTAAAATTATCATATGCAACACCTAATCTTAATCCAAATTTAGTGTTAAACATTTTTCTTACATTAAGATCGAAATGGTTTAATTCTGGATTCGAAATGTAATTAGGATTAGCTGCAAAATACCCGTCACTAAATGGACGAATTCCTACATTAATACCCGCATTGAAATTAGCTGACCAACGATTATAATTTTTTTTCTTGTCTTTTGGAAGGGTATCATTTACCATCCCACTTGTAGATTTACTTGTTGAGTAAACTAAATTTTTTTTCTCTTGTGCTGTATTTTTCAAAACCATTAACACTAAGAAAAGTACTACATACTTCTTAAAAATGTTCATAAGTTTAATATTTAATTAGCTACAAAAATACTGTTTTTTTTCAGAAATCTACCATAAAGCGCTTTACAATTACATAATAATCAATATAAAAGGTGCTTATTTTTTACAAATAACATAAATTTATATTTTAACTTAAACATTTAACTTATTTTTTAATTCCAAACGAAATTTAATATTTTTTCATTTATTTTTATAAATATGATGAATAATAAATAAAAACACAGAGGAAAAATTTTAAAATTATTTTTTTACTTTAAAAAAAAGCAATAAAACACTTACAAGGCAAGAAATAACATAATATCTCTAAGTCCATTCTCGGTTTAATAAAAATAGTTTGCCCTGCAGAGCGATAATCAGCAGGGCAAATTAATTATTTAAAATTTAATTTTACAGAATAAATATTTGGATTAATATAAATAATGAGACCTTATTAGGTAAACTTGTTAAACCATTTAAAAATTTCATCTCTTTTTTTGGGTTTATAATCATCTGAAAAATATCCATATCCGTATTTTTTGTCATAATGGCTTATGTTCCTATTTTTTACATCATTTAAAACTATTGCTAGTTTACCCTCTGCATTTTCTCTATTTATTTCACTCGCTACTTCTAACATATCCAACTCTGTAAAATCTGCTCTCATTACGTATAATAGCAAATCCGTATATTGTATTAAATGAAAAGAATCACTTACCAAAAGCATAGGCGCCGTATCTAATATTACAAACTCATATTTAGATTGTAGCGCACGATAGATTTTCTCCATATTAGCATTAGAAAGCAAATACGTAGGATTTGGAGGTATTGAGCCACTCGGTAGAATATCTAAATTCGGATTTATATTAGACGTTTGAATAAAACTATCTAAAGACGTTTCAGCTTGTTTAGAAGCTAAAAAATCTGACAACCCTCTTTTAGTATGACTTGTAAATTTTTTTAATTGAGGATTTCTTAAATCTGCCCCAATCAAGAGTACTCTCCTATTTTGAGCCAATGTTAAAGCAGTATTGGTACTTATCGTGGTCTTGCCTTCACCCTTTATTGAAGAAGATACCATAATCACTACAGCTTCTCCTTCTTTTTTATCTTTAACTAAAAATTTCATATTGGTGAGCATTATTCTGAAGGCTTCTGCAAAACCGGTAAAATCATTTTTCCTAATTACGGCATCTTCAATCTCTCCTGCATTGGGAATCTCTCCTACAAAAGGGATTTCTGGTAAAGCTTTTTTAATATCCCTACGATTATGGATTTTAGTATCTAAAGCAAAAACAATATATAAAATACCAATGGGTACAAGCATTCCCAATGCTAAAGCTAAAGCGTAAGCGTTACTCTTTTTCGGAGAAACAGGACTATCTATCGTAAAAGCTGGATTTACAATTTTAGCCTTTGCAGTATTAGCAGATAATGCAATGGCTGTCTCTTCTCTTTTCTGAAGTAGATATATAAAAAGGGCTTCTTTTAAATTTTGTTGTCTTTCTATACTTCTAAACATTTTTTCCTGCATTGGAAATTTTCCTAGAGCATCTTTTGATAAATTCATCTGTTCTTGAGTTTGCCCCATAGACATTTGAATATTGGCTTGTGATTTTTTAAGATTATCTTTAATTAATTCTCTAAGACTTGTAATTTCCTTGTTAAACTGAACGACTGCAGGATTAGAATTCGTAGCCTGACGCAGAGTTCTGTTTCTGGATAGTACTAATTGATTGTAATCACTAATCATTCCATCAAGCGACGAGGGCATCCCAAGATTAGTAGGTAATAACTGATCATTCCCTGATGAATTCACCATTTTTAATACGGAATTTACCATCTCTAATTGAGTCGCATATTCCATTATTTTTTTGGTGCTTTCACTTGCATTCTGCAAATTTAATTGAGCCTGTGCTTGTAAATCTGCAATTTTATTCGCTTCTTTAAAACTTTCCTTTTGGTTTTCAATCCCTCCTAATTCCCTCGTGATTAACTTTAATCTTTCGTCAATAAAATTTGCTGTAGCGTACGCCTCTTCATTTTTGTCTTTAATCGCATCCGTATTGTATTGATCCATCAACTCATTCAATATTCTCTCCGAACGTATAGGATTAGTTTCCTTACGACTTAACTCAATGATGTTAGACTTCTTTTCAGGAATAGACAAGTCTATTGAAGCCTCTAACTGCATAACTATTTTTTTGGGATTAATAAATGATATCACCAATGGCTCATTAAAATTGATTTTAGGATTTCTATTTAAAACAAATACCCCCCAAGATGTTTTCACAGGTACTCCAAAATTACCTTTAATCAAATTCTTTTCATCCGTAAGTTTAAATCCATTTTTATTAATCGGATTTATTTCGTAACTTTTTGATTTAAATTCTCTAGAATTATTAAGTGACAATATTGACCCAAAAACAGGTGATTTCTCATATAAATCTACATCTTTTACTCTTCCCTTACTAATAACTTTTACATCTAACCCTACTTTTTTAACAACATTCCACAAAAGGGGATGTGAAGTGAGTAAGGATAATTCATTGTCTACACTATTTGCCATTAATCCGGAAGGCAATGCCATGTTTTGGAAGTCTTTAACCCCCATAAGTTCGCCACTTTTTGCACCTCTTATCTTCACATATAGAGATGATTTCGTAACATATACAGGAGGGGTATAACGCAAGTATAACCAAGCTAAAATAAGTGCTATAATTGTAGAAAATAAAAATAGAGGCCACCTTCTTAAGTATTTTAGAATCTCTATTTTTAATTCTGATTTATCATTTTGAATAAAATGCTTTCCTTCTATATGCCCCATGGATTTATCTTAAAATACTAATTAATATTGAAGCTACTCCCAATGCTACTCCTCCTATTTGAAATACTAGGCCGCGATTGGGGTCTATATTTGCAGACTTTTTCTTAATCATATCCGGTTCTACATAAAGTACATCATTCTGCTGCATATAATAATACGGTGAACTTGTTATATTTTTATCCGTAAAATCAATGGTGTAAGTTTTAGATACACCTTCTTCTTCTCTAATTAATTTTACATTGGTTCTATTGCCATAATCCGTCATATCTCCTGCTAAACCTAAAGCTTGTAAGAGGGTAATTTTATCTGAAGCACTAGTATGCTGACCTGGATTCTTAACCTCTCCTAACACGGTAACGTTAAAATTTAATTGTTTTATAGAAACGAGAGGCTCTGCAAGGTACGTTAACAATCTCTTTTCAAGATCTGCTCTTAGCTGGGCTAAGGTCATCCCTTTGATGTATAATTTCCCTATCACAGGAAAATATATAAAACCTTCATTATCTACCAAATACACTTGAGGAGCTAACTGCGCAGTTTGACCACTCAACTGTCCTGGACTAGAAGAATTATTCATGGAGTAAAGATTAAAAGGTCTCACCGCATTTTCATCAAAAGCGGTTACTTTAATCTCTAAAACATCTCCTGACTGAATATGGGCGCCATAAAAAACAGCTTGATTGATCTTAGATTCAGCTATGTTTTTTTCTTTTTCCATATATACCATGTTTTCTTTTGGTTTACATGAGAACATGGTTAATAATAAAATAAGGTAATAAATAAGGTTTTTCATCATTTTGAACAAAGTAAGCACAAAGATATATAAAAAAATAAGAATTATCACATTCTATAATTCCTAATTAAACTAAAAAAACATCTATATAATATTAATATAACTGATGTAATTAAATTTCATTTTTAAAATATTTTATATTCAAAATAATTCTATATTATTCTTCTGATTATAAGAGATTAGTTGTACTTCCATAAAACAAAAAATGTTAGACTTTTCAGTCTAACATTTCTAAAATATCCTCATATTCATATCCCTTTCCTATGAGATAGGTGATTGTTTTGCTTCTTTTTTGGTAAGCGGCACCTGCGGGAAGTTTATCGTAATAATCTCTATAGATTTCTAAAATTTTGGTTTTGTAATCTTGCTCGTTTATTTCATCCATACATTTACGAATTAATTTCTCGGTAATGCCTTTCATTTTTAGCTGATTGGCTATTTTTTTCTTCCCCCAAGATTTTATATAAAACTTACCTCTGATATAACTTCTGGTGAACCGCTCTTCATTAATGTAATTTTCGGCAATCAGAAATAAGAGAATTTCTTCTTTGGCTTCCGGAATGAGTAAAAATTCT
>JAYRDY010000159.1:0-5038 GCA_041909215.1 Cloacibacterium sp.
AAGGATTTCTCAAAAGTTCTCTTGCCAACAAAATTACATCTGCTTCTTCTTTTTGTAGAATTTCTTCTGCTTGTTCCGCAGTTGTAATTAAACCGACTGCGCCTGTTTTCACTTCTGCTTCTTGCTTAATTTGATTTGAAAAAGGAACTTGATAACCAGAAAAAACATTGATTTTTGCTCCTGATATATTTCCACCACTAGAAACATCTACTAAATCCACTCCTTTTTCTTTTAAAATTTTTGAAAGCGCAACAGAATCCTCAACATTCCAGCCATTTTCGGCGTATTCCGTTGCAGAAATCCTTACAAATAAAGGAACATTTTCATTTAAAACTTCATTTACAGCATCTACAATTTCCAACAAAATCCTCGTTCTGTTTTCAAAACTACCACCATATTCATCAGTTCTTACATTACTTAATGGAGATAAAAACTGAGAAATTAAATAACCGTGTGCCGCATGGATTTCAATCACATCAAAACCAGCTTTCACACTTCTTACAGCTGCTTCTTTAAAAGCCTTCACCAATTCTGAAATTTCATCTTTTTTTAAAGCATGAGGCGTTCTTTCTCCTTCTAAATAAGGAATTTCTGAAGGTGCAACCGTAACCCAACCTTTTTCCTCTAAAGAAGTTTGTTTACCATTCCATGTAGAAGCTTTTCTACCAGCATGCCCTAACTGAATTCCGATTTTTGTTTCGGTATTTTGATGGATAAACTCTACAATTTTTCGCCAAGCTTCGGCTTGTTCATCATTCCAAATTCCGGCGCATTTATCTGTAATTCTACCTTCTGGCACAACACCAGTTGCTTCCGCAATAATTAATCCTAAACCACCAAAAGCACGAGTTGCATAATGCACCAAGTGGAAATCATTAACTACACCATTTTCAGCAGAGTACATACACATTGGTGCCATTACTACTCTATTTTTTAGTTCTAAATTTTTAAATTTAATAGGGCTAAAAAGTTTCATATCATAAGATTTATTTTTTCCCGAATTTATTAATTTTTGAGATAAAATCACGATTAATTCTTTGTTTTCACAAAATTTTTGTATTTTTACTCTCCGATTTTTTTAAAATGGAAAAAGAATTAAGAATTAAGTTTACTCAGATAGAAAGAAACGAACTTTCTGATATTGAGAAACAATTGCATGAAGCAGCAAAAAAAACCAGAGCTAACGCCTATGCTCCTTATTCTCACTTTCAGGTAGGTTGTGCTGTGCTTCTAGAAAATGACGAAATTATTACTGGCAACAATCAAGAAAACGCTGCTTATCCGTCTGGTTTATGTGCAGAAAGAGTTACTATTTTTAATATTGGTGCTAATTATCCCAATGTAAAAATTAAAAAACTTTATGTAATTGGAGGCCCAGAAAGAGAAAAAAGCTTTTCTACTGCTACACCACCTTGTGGAGGTTGCCGACAAAGTTTATTAGAATATGAAACCAAGCAAAATGAACCCATAGAAATTTATTTTTCAGGGCTTGAAGGTGCGGTTTTTAAATGTTCTTCAGTAAAAGATTTATTACCGTTTTCTTTCGACGCAAGTTTTTTATAAAATATTGAAATCCATCAGATTAAATTCTGATGGATTTTTTTTCAAAATATTTTATTAATAATATTTGAAGTAAAAAAGGGTATAAATAATTTTTTTTATTTGAGTTTTCTCTATTAAATAAAGATTTTTTATAAATTTTTCACTTCAAAAAACTTCAATTGGAGGATAAAAGATAATTTCCCCAAAAAAAATCTTAATTTTTAAAATTAAGAATTATATTTGCATTGCTTTTTGGTGAAGGGAATTCGGTGAAAATCCGAAACTGTCCCCGCAACTGTAAATCGTACTTCGACAATGTATTTTATATTTTAATCGAAGAAATTTTCTGCAAAAAAGCCATTGTTTCGTTCTGAACGAAATGAGAAGGCGCAGAAAATGCGAAAGTCAGGAAACCTGCCAAAAACATTCACAAAATCAATACTTTCGGAGGAAAAGTAAGGAATCAATTAAAATTCGTTTAAAAAAACGAGTTTTCGCTGTTTCTGCATTTCTCTTTGGTTGTTATTGATTTTAAATGTTTAATTTTTAAAATCAAAAAATGAAGAAAAACCTTATGGTTGCTGGTCTTCTTTTTGCGACGGGATTTTCGCAATGGGCCGCACAAGAAAAGGAAGGGGTGATACCAGAAATCACCATCGCTGCAAAATCTCCGCAGCAACTCCACAAAACCGGCAAAAATGTTTTGCTGATAAGCTCTAAAGATTTAGAAAAATACAAAGGGCAAAATGCTGCTGAAATTCTAAATCAAGTATCCGGATTTCAAATTACAGGAACTTTCAACAATGCTTCGGAGCCAAAATCAATGAAAATTAGAGGTGGCCATATGGCAAACGTTCTTATTTTGGTTGATGGAATCCCTCTGAAAGACGCTACAGGTAATGATTATAACGCTACAGATTTAAGATTATTTTCAGCAGAAAATATTGAAAGTATCGAAATCTTAAATGGTGCTTCTTCTGTTTTATACGGTTCTAATGCTACGGTTTCTGTAATTAACATCAAAACTAAAAAATCTGCAATTAAACCTTTTGAAGGGAATATTGGCGCAAGAATAGGAAGTTTCGGAACGTTTGCTCAGAATGCAACTTTTAAAGGCAAAAAAGACAATTTTAACTATCAAATCTCTGGTTTCAATGAAAAATCTGAAGGCATTTCTTCGGCTGAAGGAAAGGATTTTGATAAGGATGGTTTTTCAAAACAAAATGTAAACGCGAGAATTGGTTACCAAAAAGACAATTTCTCTGTAAATGTAAATGGAGGTTATCAGCATCATTTTTATGATTTTGATAATGGTGCGTTCGAAGACGGAAAATACAGAGGAAACGACACTCAACTTTTTGGAGGTCTTACCTCACAATATAATTATGGAAAAGGAGATCTGAACTTCAATTCTAGAATTTCTGGTAACGATAGGCTGGTAAGCAATTATGTAAACAATAAATACCAGGACCAATATGAATATCAGGGACAGAATATTTTTCTTGAACTCTATAACCAAACCAAGTTTTCTGAAAAAATAAATTTGGTAACAGGTGTGCAATATGAAACTCAAAATTTATCTGCTAAAACATTGCCTTGGGGCGGAAATTCTATGCAAAGTGTACTGAAAATGGGAGATACAAGCATTAATAATTTTGATGTTTTTGCCAATACTAATCTTCAGCACAACATATTTCATTTAGATTTAGGCGGAAGATTGAATGTACATTCTAAATACAACTCTCATTTTGTTTATAGCATTAATCCCTTTATTTTAAAGGATTTTGAAAACTTATATGTAAAAGTTGGCTACTCTTTTGCTACAGCATTCATCGCTCCTACTCTATATCAAAATTATGGTTCTTTGCCTTATGTATTGCCAAATTTTGATTTGAAACCTGAAACCAATTCGTCTCACGAAATTGATTTAAGTATAGGTAAAAAAGATAGAAGTTTTATTGTAAACTTAAGTTTATATGAAAGACAAGAGAAAGACGTATTTTTTTACCAAGTTACTGATTATGTGAATTATACAAGAAAATATTTCAATATTAATCAGAATAAAGTAAAAGGCGTAGAATTCGGTTTGCAATATAAATTGAACGAAATACTGAACATTGGAGGTAATTTTTCTTTTGCTGAAAAAGACAATCCAACAACAAGACTTCGTTCTCCGAAACAAAGAGCCAATGCTTTTCTAGAAATTCTGCCTTTCAAAAATAACAGAATTAATGTTTCTTATGAATATGTTTCTAAAAGAGATGATGCGTATTATGACAACACCACTTTTTCTACCAAAAATATTGCATTAGACCCTATTAATTTGTTTAATATCAACATTAATCAAAAAATAAACAAAAACTTTGAAGCTTATCTTAACATTGGTAACGTCTTCAATACAAAATATATAGATGTTGTAGGATTTACGACTAAGCCTAGAAATTATGGCTTAGGAATTGAGTATAAATTCTAAACGAAACTTTTTTTCATTTGTGTTTTTAACTTCGGCAGACTACGGTTTGCTGGAGTTTTTTTTATGATTTTTTTCCTGAATTCACAATTATGGTATGCTCTGGAGAGGTTTCTAACGTTTCGGGAATATTTTCTTCGAATTCTTCTACCTGATGCCTCATTTCATCAGCCATTAATTTTTCTATTCTTAACTTTCTAATTGCCAAATTAAGTTCATTCCCCAAAAGCAGAAGAATTACATTAAGGTTTACCCAAACCATTAATAAAATGATTGACCCAATAGAACCGTAAAGAACGTTGTATCTCGCAAATCTACTTACATAAACCGCGAAAAAATAGGTCGTAATAATAAAGACTACTGTTGTAAAAAAAGCGCCTGGAACAGCTTGTCTGAACCTGACAATCTTAGCCGTCCCCACCCAATAAAACAATGCAAGCAACAAAAAATAAAACAAAGGAAAAGACACAAATCCAATGATTTTAGACAAATTATCTACAAACCATGTTATATCATACTCTGGCGTAAAAAGTTTAAGCACAACCTCAGAATAATACACGCCAAAAAGCGCTAAAAAGATAATCCCAATAAAACCTATTGTAATGAAAAACGACAAAATATATTCATACACATCCGTCTTTTTTTCGTCTGTATTTTCATTGAAGCCATTAATGAGCGAAAATGTACCGTTAGTAGCGAAAATAAGCGCAAAAATAATCGTATAATTGCTAATACTCTTCATATTTGGAACAATACTTTTGTTGATATAACTGGTAACATCTGCATGCATATGCGCTGGAAAAACGTTATGCATCAACACTTCGAAAATGTAGAATTGCAACTTGTCATAATGAGGCAAATAAGGCAAAACAGACAATAAAAAGAGTACAAAAGGGAATAAACTCAAAAAGAAACTCCAAGAAATGGCCGAAGCTTTCGCAATTAATTTATTTTTAAAAACTCCTTTTATGTAAATCTCAAACATACCCCACAAAGAAATTCCCAACATTGGGATGTGGATTCCAT
>JAYRDY010000160.1:0-5025 GCA_041909215.1 Cloacibacterium sp.
AAAACAAAAATATTAAGGATATCAGAACATTGTATGGGATTTCTGAAAATGCCAATTATAATTTGGAGGAATATTTAAAAAATAAACTTCAATCTAATGATATAAATGTTACTTTAGTCGAACCAAAAAAAACACTAAATGAAAGAGATTACAATAAATCAAAAGGAATTCCCAATACTCAGCACTTGGGATCCGAATCTATTGGAAGAGATATTGGAAAACTTAGCAAAAACAGCCAATCCGAACAAATCGGAAATCACCCAAGCGGACAAAGATTGGGCAGCAACGATGCTGGAAATGGACTTGCAGACACAATCTGGAAGCATTTGGTCGGAGACAGACAACGAGAAAGAGGATATGATGGTGGTTCACAACAAAATGATGATGAAAAAAATGAGAGAAGAAAAAATTCCTTGGGAGGAATCATATCCAGGAGAACTGTATCCCATAGAACAGAAAAAACATTAAGTCCTAATTCTACAAATAATGAGGAATTAGACTTACTCATATCAAAATATAAAGGTCAGAAACTGACCAATGAACAAGTTGCAGAAGTAGTTTCTGCAGCTTGTTTTGTTTCTAATAATCAAAAAATTTTTCTGAACGAAAATCTCAAAATCACTGAGGATTTAAAAGAAATTTGTAACCAGTTCAAAAGTGGTGGAACTACAAAGGAAGGCAGAGGGATTTTAGACGAATATTACACCGACGATAAAATCGTAAATACGGTTCGAAATTTAATCAGAGGTCAAATTATTAATCAAAAAGAAATTTCGGTTCTAGAACCAAGTGTTGGAACTGGTAATTTTCTTTATGCTACAAAAGATTTAGCACTAAAATCTATTATTACTGCTTTTGAAATCAACGAAACTACGGCTAAAATTGCAAAAATTCTGCATCCCGAAGCAGATATTAATCTTCGTTCATTTGAAACCGAATTTATTGATGAAAAAGGAATTAAAAAAGAAGAATATTTACTTTATGACTTAGTAATTGGAAACCCTCCTTATGGTGAACATCGCGGCTTATATAAAGGTTTGGGGGAAGAGTCCAAAATTTCAAAATACGAAGATTATTTTGTAAAACGTTCTTTAGATTCTTTAAGAGCAGATGGGATTTTGGCTATGGTGCTTCCTTCAGGTTGGCTGAATAGACAAAAGGATTTGCAAAATGCGAATATCGTAGAAGGTTTTCGTTTGCCAAACGGAGCTTTTGCAGGAACTCAAATAGGAACGGATATTATTATTCTCAAAAAAAGTATTCATAAAATTTCTACTGATATTTCGAACTATTTTGAAGTTAATCCTTCAAGGATTTTAGGAGAAATAAGGGAAAAAACTAATCGTTTCGGACGCTTGGAAAACTATGTTCACGGAAGTTTAGAAGAGGCCTTATCAAAAATTCAAAATTTTAAAAACAAGAAAGAAACCACAAGAATTGGAAATCTTTTTGAAGACTTATATTTAGAAAATTCTGAACCTGAAATCGATGTAAAATTTGATGCAAAAGTTGAAAATAAAGTAAAAATTGAAAACCAAACCGATGATAAAGATTTAGATTTAACCGAAGCTCAAGAGAAAGTTGAAACGGTACTTTCTCAACTCAATACCATCAAATTTAAATCTCCTACGATCATTTCAGAGATAAGAAAATATGAAACCCTTCGTAAAGATTTAATCACAAAACCAACATCGTTTTCAGAAGAAAATTTAAAAGAAATCATTGAAAAAAGTGATAGGATAATTTCTATTCACAATACCAAAAATCAGAATGAATATAAAATTCAATCAAAGTCCGAAATCAAGAAAGGAATTCTAAAATATCAATTTTCAAAGCCCGATGAAATCGTCAATACTTCATTACAAAACAGTTCAGATATCACCCAAGAACAAATTGAAGCTTTCAGAGATACTTCTTATGATGGAACGCTTAATAATCACGGAAAACATTCTCAATTCGCAAACTATATTGATGGAAAATGGATACACGATTTTTATTATGCCGAAGGAAATATTTATAAAAAATTAGAACAGTTAGAGCTAGATTTCAAAGATAAATTTTCAGTTGGTGGAACGATAAGCCAATATGAAAAGCAGAAAACGTTATTAGAAAGCGTTCTACCCAAACCAAAATCTTTAGACGAAATCTTTATTAGTCCAAATCACGAATTTGTACACCAATTTGGTTTGGGAACAATAGAGAAAGACCGTTGGAATCCAAATACAAGACAAACAGAATCCGTAACTGAAAATTACAATCTTGCAGAAAAGTTCAAAGATTTTGTAGGAACTTTGTCTAGTGAGGCTTTTGCAGGTTCTTCAGCTTGGGAAGTACGAAGTTTTGTAGATAACGAAACGGTGACAGGAAGCGACAAAGAAAGAAATGCGTTAGTAAGAGAAAGGCGAAAAGCAGCTGCAAATGATTTATTTTACAAGTTTGTTCGGGAAGAATTATCCGATGATATAAGAAATCGTTTCGTGAAAGAATTTAACAGGAATTACAATAACATTCACGTTCCTAATTATTCTAAATTTCCACTATTTTCAAAAATTCATCAAAATTTCAAAGGAAAAGAATTAAAACTAACCGAAGTTCAAAAAGCTGGAATCGGAAGACAAACTACGAAAGGAGTTGGACTTTTGGCACACGAAGTTGGTTTTGGAAAAACATTGTCAGGTATTCTTTCAATGCACGAAGCGATGGAAAGAGGAAATGCTAAAAGACCAATCATTGTTGTGCCCAATGATAGTATTTTGAAACAATGGGTGGAAACCATTTTTGAAACCATTCCGAATGCAAAAGTGAATGTTTTAGGAAATCTCGGAAAGGATTATGATTTGTCAAAGTTCGATAACAAGGACGGTGAAATTACCATCGTGACTTATGAAGGGTTTAATAATATTGGTTTTTCTGAAAGCATAACTCAAAATCTGGCTTCCAAATTTTCCTACATTTCTGAAAACGAGTTAAAAAGTCTAAACACAATAAGCGAAAGAGATTTCCAAAAAGAACTTGAAAAAGTGAAAGAAACAGAAGGAAAGATGAAGCGTGGAAAAATCTATGATTGGGAAGATTTCGGTTTTGATCATCTCACTTATGATGAAGTTCACAACGCCAATCATATTGTAGGAAAAGTGAAAATTGAAGACCGCAGGTTTGCTTCAGATTTTAGAAGTCAGAACCAACAAACTTCCAAACTCGGAATCAATACTTGGATGGCTGCGCAATACATTCAAGATAAAAACGATGGCAGAAATGTTACGCTCCTTTCTGCAACTCCTTTTACCAATAAACCTTTAGAATATTATTCCATACTTTCTTTAATAGCCAATAAACGTTTGGAAGAATCAGGATATTTCAATGTGAATACTTTCTTTGAAACCTTTATGGAGGCGGATAATGATATGGAAATTGATGCAAAAGGTGATGTGAAATTTAAAGCCAATGTCAGAAGATTCAAGAATAATTCTTTGTTTCAACAGCTTCTATCTGAATTTATTGATATTAAAGGGGAAGAAGACAATCCCGAATTGAAACGACCTAATAAAATCAATAAAGAATATAAAATTGAGCAGAATGATTTAACCAAAGAGCAATACGAACTACTCAATGAAAGTTTTAATGAAAATCAAAAAGGAGCAATTCTCACGCATATTCTTAACGCGCGTTTGATTGGTATTTCTCCATATTTATCGCCTTACTATGATGGTAAATTTCCTTCGGTTAAAGAGTTTATTGAAAACTCTCCGAAACTGAAGCAAACGATGGATTTAATCCAGCAGAATAAAAAAGATATTCCTGAATCTGGACAAATTATTTATTCTGAATTGGCGGTGGCAGAGTTTCCAAAACTCAAAGAATATCTCATTCAAGAAATTGGTTATAAACCAGAAGAAATCGGAATTATTACAGGAGCAACAAATAAGAATCAAAGAATTGTTATTCAAAATGATTTTAATATCGGAAAAATAAAAGTAGTGATTGGAAGTGAAGCCATTCAGGAAGGGATGAATCTTCAAGAAAACACAACTGATATTTATATGCTTTCATTGCCTTATAATTTTACATCATTACGACAAGTGGAAGGACGAGCTTGGAGACAAGGAAATAAGAACGAAAATGTTCGGGTTAATTTTATGCTGACTAACGATAGTATTGATGTTTTTATGCTTCAAAAACTGCAATCTAAACAGGCTAGATATTTAGAAGCAATGAAAAAAGGTGCTGATGTTTTGGATGTTTCAGATATCAGTACTCAGGAATTGAAAACCGCCATTATCACCAATCCTGAAACTAGAGCGAATATTGAAATTGAACTGATGAAGAAAAGAATTGAAAGTGTGAAAAATAAGCACCTTTCTGATATTGCTTTTGTTTTGAGGAAACATCAGGATTTTTTAAAAGTACAGGAAGAAGTCAACAAAGCTCAGAATAATTATAATAGAATTCTTAGTTATTCTAAAGAGGAAGGAGATAATGCGGAATATTGGAAAAACCAACTCCCATTTTATCAAAAATCAATTAATTTAGCTAAAGAAAAAGTACAAGAGGAGATTGAGCATTTATTGCAAAAAGGAGTCAATGTTACTGAAATTGAAAACAAGAAATTGGTTACCGAAAATAAAATTGAAGAATTGGATAAAAAATTGGAGGATTTGCCTAATGTTCGAGAGGGTTTGGTTTGTAAATATAGGGAGGAGAAGGAAATGCAGTTGAAGGTTAATGAAAGGAAAGACTATGTGGAAGAGAGAAAGGTAGAAAACTCCGAATTATTTAATGCTTCACAATTTGGAATGATTGAAAAAGAAAACAATGTAATTTCTTTTGAAGATGAACAAAAATCTCATGTAATGAGAAGGTAAAAGAAGTACATCTACTTCAACTAAAAAATGGTCAATGCCAATCCAAAATTGGGTATTGTTTTAAACCAATTTATGCTTATTTTTTTTGGTTACATCTAAAGAATAATTATTTCATCCATCTCTGCATATTAGCATGAAGTCTAATCCTTTCGTTTACAGTAAG
>JAYRDY010000161.1:0-4925 GCA_041909215.1 Cloacibacterium sp.
ATAAAATCAATATTCATTTCTGCTACAGCTTTTAGAATCCCTTTGCCCCAAAATATAGATAAACAGATTGAAGCCACACACATTACTATGACAATAATAGAGCGGTCGGTATTCCAGTTATTAAACCAGTTTTTCTTTTCGTGTCTGTAATAATTAATTAGAAAAGGACTTAATGCAAACCAGATTCTTCCGAAAAGATAAATGGGCAACCAAACTGTTATAAATAACACCAACACGTAAACAAACAAAAAAACATTATCCATTTTACAGTATATAAGAATTTCTGCCACTAATATATGAAGAAATAAAAACAATTTGTTCGTCAAATGTTCGTCAAAAATAAAAAAATCACTCACGACATTTTCGTAAGTGATTGATTTTCAGAGTGGCCCAGCTTGGGCTCGAACCAAGGACTTGCTGATTATGAGTCAGCTACTCTAACCAACTGAGTTACAAGGCCAAATATTTTCGATTAAATATCTTTATTTCAATTGGGTGTGCAAATGTAAGACTTTTTCGGAAAATTCAAAAAAAAAATTATGATTTTTCTTGACAAAGTTCTACCAAAACGCCATTTGTTGACTTAGGATGTAAGAAAACCACCAACTTATTATCTGCGCCATCCTTCGGTTCTTCTGATATAAAAATAAAACCTTCGGCTTTCAATCTTTCTACCTCAGCTCTAATATCATCTACTGCAAATGCAATGTGGTGTATCCCCTCCCCTTTTTTATCGATAAATTTTGCGATTGGACTTTCTGGATTGGTGGCTTCTAACAATTCTATTTTGCTTTCGCCAATCATAAAAAATGAAGTTTTAACGCCTTCTCTTTCTACCGCTTCTTGTTTGTATGGTTGTGCACCTAACAATTTAGCAAATAAATGGTCTGATGTTTCTAAACTTTTGATGGCAATGCCAAGATGTTCTATTTTGTTTAACATTTTGTGAGATTTTTTGTTTGATTTTATTCCTTTCAAATTTATGAAAAACGATTGAATTTACCGAATGTTTTGCGTGAGGGAGTAGCGCATTGTTGGAGCTCACCCAAAAATAACTGGGCTTAGCTTTGGATTTTTGGGTAGCGACTGCGCGAATACCGACCCCGAAAGTTTTTTGAGTGGCAAGATTGTTGCTGTTGGAAAAACTTTTCGGGGACACGCCCATGAAAATAAAAAATACTAAATTTGCATTATGATAAATGAAAGTAATAGACAAAGAAAGGTTGCGCAGATTATTCAGGAAGATTTTGCGGAGCTTTTTCGCAAACAAGCGTCTGAAAGTAAGCAGAGTTTTTTGATTTCCGTTTCTGATGTGAAGGTTACGGCGGATTTAAGCATTGCGAAAATATATTTGAGCATTTTTCCGCAAGAATACAGAAAACCTATAATGAAGGAAATTGAAGCAAATAAAGCTACTTACCGAAATTATATGGGACAAAAAATGGGAAAACAGGTGCGTATTATCCCTGAAATTAATTTTTATCTGGATACGACTTTGGATGATGTGGAGCGTATTGAAAAAGAGCTGAAAGGCGAAGGAGATAATCCTATTTTATAGCAAATGGCATTCAGAAACACGGCGTTTTACATTGCAAGAAGATATCTTATTGCGAGAAAAGGCAGTCAGGCAGTGAGTTTTATTACTGGCTTGGCCGCTTTTGCTATGATGGTTGCCGTGGCTGCAATGTTTATTATTCTTTCTGTTTTTTCTGGTTTAGAAGACCTTAACAAAGAATTTATTTCGGATTTGCATGCGGATCTTACGATTAAAAGTGCTAAAGGGAAAACCATCCCAAACCTCAATAAAACAACTGATCTCTTAAAGGCAGAGAAAGAAATTAATTATTTTTCTAAAATTATTGAAGAAAAGGTTTATCTGGAATATAAAAATGTAGGCGAAATTGCTTACCTAAGAGGTGTAGATTCTGCCTATGTAAAAGTAAACCCAATCAATAAAAATATTTTATACGGGAGTTACCCATCATTCAAATACGTTAATGAGGTAATGATGGAAGCTCAACTGAATAACAGATTGGCCATACCTGTATCCAATCAGTACAACTCTTCTACTCTTTTTATGCCCAAACCTGGCAAAGGAATTATTAGCAAAGAAGATGATATTTTCAATAAAAAAGATATTATTGTCACAGGCATTTTCCCAGGGAATGATCAGCTTAACAACTATATTATTGCGCCCCTAGAATTAACATCTGAGCTATTAAATTTGCCTAAAAACTCGGCTTACGAAATTGTTATCAAGCTGAAACATCCCGAAAAAACTGATGATGTTAAAAAATCGCTACAAGAAAAATTGGGCAAAAACTTTGTAATTAAAACCAAATCCGAAGAAAACGCAGCATTCTGGAAAATGATTAATACTGAAAAATTAATGATTTACCTTATTTTCGCATTGGTTATTTTTATTACGACTTTCAATCTTGCAGGTGCTATTATTATTCTACAATTGGATAAAAAAGAACAAGCCAAATCTTTAATTTCTTTAGGTTTTACCATTAACGATTTAAGAAAAACATATTTTAATACCGGGTTGTTAATTGTAATCTTTGGAGTTGTTGCAGGCTTGGTTTTGGGGACAATAATTTGTGTAATACAACTCCAAACAGGCTTATTTAAAGCCTCAGAAACCCTTCCTTTCCCAGTAAAAATAATTTTACCTAATTATCTGTATGTCTCTGCAATAGGACTTTTCTTTGGAATTTCTGTTTCTTGGATTTTTTCTAAAATTAACAAAACCAATATTATTGAAAAATAATTGACCATCATACCAATTATTATGTTAAATTTGTTATCCTTTTTTTACCTAAAATTATGAAGATTACAAAATTACTAATTGTAGGTTTACTCTTTTCTTTTGCAAACATTTTTGCACAGATACCTACAGGTTACTACGACGGCACAGCTGGCCTAACTGGCGCAGCATTGAAAACAAAACTAAGCCAAATTATCACCAACGGGCACAGTACTAAATCCTATGATAATTTATACAATGGCTACCCTTCTACTGACACAGATAATTATTATGAAAAAGATGGTTCTGTTTTAGATTTATATTCAGAAAACCCTTCAGGAAAAGACCCTTATGTATATCAGCATGGCTCTAAACAATGTGGAAGTTATAAAGTTGAAGGAGATTGTTATAATAGAGAACACGTTTTCCCACAAGGATATTTTAACTCAGCTTCACCAATGGTTTCAGACATACACCACATTATCCCAACAGACGGAAAAGTTAACGGCATGCGCAGTAGCTATCCATTTGGTAAAGTAGGTTCTGCAACATTTACTTCAGAAAATGGTTCTAAACTTGGTACAAGCATATCTCCTAATTATTCAGGCAAAGTCTTTGAACCTATTGATGAATTCAAAGGAGATATCGCAAGAATGATTCTATATTTTGCTACCAGATATGAAACTAAATTATCTTCTTTTAAAGATAATGATATATTAGCCAGTTCAGCATATCCTGGTATTGATGATTGGGAATTAGCTGTTCTTAAAGAATGGCATACCAATGACCCTGTCTCTCAAAGAGAGATTGATAGAAACAATGCTGCATACATTTACCAAGGCAACAGAAACCCGTTTATTGATCATCCTGAATATGTAGCGTTAATTTGGGGAACCACAACTCCAGATACAGAAGCTCCTACTACGCCCACCAATCTTACGGTTACAGCAAGCACGTCTAGCTCAATATCTTTAACATGGACTGCTTCTACCGACAACACAATTGTTGCAGGCTATGACATTTATGTAGATGGAGTCCTAAAAACAACATCAACATCTAACAACGTCATCATTACTGGCCTTAATGCATCTACCACATACTCTTTTTACATTAAAGCAAAAGACGCTTCGGGCAATGTATCAGAAAACAGCAATACAGTTACTGGCACAACTACCGAAAACACTGGTGGTGGCGATGGAGGCACTACTACAAGTTGCGGAACAGAAGACTTTGAAGGAGTTAGCGGAGCTGTAAATTCATACAAAACTGTAACTTGGACAAACGCTGGAATTACTTGGACAGCAACAGACTCAAGAAGCGATCAAACCATCAACAATAAAGCAATTACAGTAAGAAATGGAGCACTTTCTTCATCCACCATTTCAGGAGGAATAGGAAGCCTTACCATTACTTCTAAAATTATGTTCTCAGGAAACAATGGCTCATTCAAATTATTTATTAATGGAGTAGAAAAAGGCACAATCCCTTACACTTCTAGCGCTACAACTACTACAATTTCTAACATTAACGTATCAGGAAATTTTGTTATAAGCATCCAATCAAACAGTATAACAGACAATAGAATCGGATTTGATGATCTTAGCTGGACTTGTTACAACAATTTAGCAACCTCCGAAACAACTACAGACTCCTTCAGCATTTATCCTAACCCTGTTAAAAACAATATGCTATTTGTTAAAAGCAAAAACCTAACTAAAATTAATAAAGTAGAAATTTACAACTCCAACGGAACGCTTGTTCAAACAACTGAAAAGCCTTTTATCAATAAAAATTATTTAATTTTGAAAAACTTACCCAAAGGGATTTATTTTGCAAAATTTGATCTCATCACTCAGAAATTTATTATTGAATAAAAGTAAATCATTTTAATAAAAAAATAGAAAGCAAACAGTTGCTTTCTATTTTTTTTATTTTAACATTAAAATATTTATCATTTCTTTGAAATTTGTAACTTAGCACTTTAAAATTCTAAATAAATGAAAAAGATTACTACAATTATATTATTTTCTTTATTAAGTAATATCTTAATTGCACAAATCCCTTCTGGGTATTATGATCCTACACTTGGCCTTACAGGAGCTGCTCTGAAAACAAAACTAAGTAGTATTATTACAAACGGTCACAGAGATATGGGCTACGGAAGTGGAACTGGTGG
>JAYRDY010000162.1:0-4921 GCA_041909215.1 Cloacibacterium sp.
AATTACAAACAATTTACGAAAAATTGCAGATTCAGGAAATGAATCAGATGCAAAAATCGACCTATAAAACAACAGAAAACAATACTGATACTGTACTACTCTCACCAACAGGATCGGGTAAAACGTTGGCTTTTTTATTGCCTGTTTTACGAAATCTAAAATCAAAGCAGAAAGGAGTACAAGCCCTTGTTTTGGTACCAGCAAGAGAATTAGCCTTACAAATAGAGCAAGTTTTTAAAGCCATGAAAACCGATTTTAAAGTAACGGTTTGTTATGGTGGACACGATAAAAAAATCGAAGCCAATAATCTTTTAGAAGCACCAGCTCTATTAATAGGAACTCCAGGACGTGTTGCAGAACACATCCGTTTAGAAAGAATAGACACCAACACCATTAAAACTTTGGTTTTAGATGAGTTTGATAAATCTCTAGAATTCGGTTTTCAAGAAGATATGAGTTTTATTATTGAGTCGATGGAACATCTCTCTCAACGTATTTTAACCTCTGCAACTGCAATGGAGGAAATCCCCAAATTTGCTGGACTTAAAAATGAAAAAATAATCGACTTTTTAAAGCAAAGCGAAAACATTCCTAATATTCAATTTAAGAAAGTCATCACCACAGCCGAAGAAAAAATAGATGCTTTATTTAATTTGATTTGCAAAATTGGCAACAAACGAACCTTAATTTTCTGTAATCATAGAGATGCTGTAGATCGTATTTCGGAGCTTTTACGAGAAAAGGGAATCCAAAGAGAAACCTTTCATGGCGGGATGGATCAGGACGATCGTGAGCGCGCTTTGTTAAAATTTAGAAATGATTCATCAAGAATATTAATTACCACTGATTTGGCTGCACGTGGTTTGGATATCCCTGAAGTTGAATCGATTGTACATTATCAGCTTCCTCCAAAAGAAGATGCGTTTATCCACCGAAACGGACGAACTGCTAGAATGAACGCGAAGGGTTTTGCTTATCTCATTATGAAAGAAGAAGACCATTTTCCGTTCCTTAAAAATGATATTGCCGTTGTTAATGTAAAAAATGAAGAACGCATCCCGTCTCCAACGCCTTTCGAAACAATTTACATCAGCTTCGGAAAAAAAGATAAAGTCAACAAAGTGGATATCGTAGGTTACCTTATTAAAAAAGGAGGTTTACAAAAAGAAGAAGTTGGGCTGATAGAAGTTAGAGACAACAATTCTTACGTAGCTGTTTCTAGATTGAAAGTAAAAAACGTACTGAAACTTTTAGCTAACGAAAAACTAAAAGGCAAAAAAGTGAAAATGGAAATTGCTTATTAATAGCAAAGAATGAAAGATTAAATCTTTCATTCTTTGATTATTTAAATTTTTCGAAAACTTTAGTGAACTCTTGAGAAATTTCTTCGTTGCAAAGATTTCCAATGCTTCCTTCGTGTGTGTGATTTAAGTTTTTATTCGGGTCAAAATTTTGATTTTCAATACTTTGACCAACCTGAACATAAGCATCTCGGAACGAAACTCCATTCAAAACCAAATCATTTACATTTTCCACACTGAAAAGGTATTGATATTTTTCGTCTTCCAAAATATTATCTTTTACTTGAATGTGATTTAAAGTATATTCTGTGATGTAAAGACAATCTTTAATCGTATTAATCGCAGGGAAAAGCACTTCTTTGGTCAATTGCATTTCTCGGTGATAACCAGAAGGTAAATTATTGGTGAGCAAAGTCAATTCCGTAGGAACACCTTGCAAAATATTACATTTACCACGGATTAACTCAAAAATATCTGGATTTTTTTTGTGTGGCATAATGCTGCTTCCCGTAGTAAAAGTATCTGGAAATGTGATAAATCCGAAATTCTGATTCATGTACAGACAAACATCATAAGCTAATTTGCTCAAAGTATGTGCAATTGCAGAAATGGCTGTAGCTAAAGTCTTTTCTGATTTACCGCGTGTCATTTGTGCATAAACTACATTGTAATTTAACGTCTCAAATTCCAACAATTCTGTAGTTAAAGTACGATTAATCGGGAACGAAGAACCATAACCAGCGCCAGAACCTAAAGGATTTTTATTGGTGATTTTATACGCCGCCAAAAGCATTTCTAAATCGTCAATCAACGCTTCTGCATAAGCTCCAAACCACAGCCCAAAAGAGGAAGGCATGGCAATTTGAAAATGTGTATAACCAGGAATGAGCTTATCTTGATGCTGATTGCTTAATTTTTGCAAAGTCTGGAAAAGATTCTTTACCAAATCTTTAATTTCTAGAATTTCATTTTTGAGAAAAAGCTTAATATCCACCAAAACTTGATCATTTCTAGAACGTGCAGAGTGAATTTTCTTACCAATATCACCCAATTTCTGTGTCAATTGAAATTCGATTTGAGAATGAACATCTTCTATTCCGTCTTCGATAATGAAATTTCCATCTTCGATTTGAATAGCAATATGATCTAATTCTTCTAAAATTTTTGGCAATTCAGATTCTTCAATCAAGCCAATGGTTGCCAACATGTTCACGTGTGCCTTGTTTCCCAAAACATCATATTTTGCGAGTTGCAAATCAAATTCTGCATCTCTGCCAATGGTAAATTTTTCTACCAAAGCAGCGTGCTGATTTTCGGATAAATTATTTTTTTGCCAAAGTTTTTTGCTCATTTTTGTATTTTTTAAACGCAAAGACAAGGTATTAAACTAATTATTGATGATATTATACCAAATCTTTTTTATTAAATCGTCCCATTCTGGACTCAAAAAATTTTAAAATTTAATTTTTACCATTAAGACTATATTAAGATATTAAGAAAATTAAGTTTTTACCTTTGGCAAATTGATGAATTAAAGATAAAATATCTTTAAATTTTCTTCTTAATGAACTTAATTCCTAAATAAAAAACTTAATGCTTTTAAAATTAAATATAATTTTATAACTAAATATTTTTCAACAATACTTTCTCAGTTACTATTGTTGAAAGGTGCAGCCCGACTTGAGCGGAGCTCTTTTTTGGTAACTGAGCTTGTCGAAGTTACTAAAAAAAGCGGGAGCGGAAGGCGGAAAAAGCTGCCCAAATTATTTTAAAAAACTATTTTTGATAACAGTTGAATGTAAATTTTTATGCCTTCATAAATTTCATCTACATAAATAAACTCGTCACTGCTGTGCGAACGCGCCGACAAACCTGGCCCCATTTTCAACGAAGGAAACGGAATTACCGCTTGATCTGAAGTAGTTGGCGAACCGTAAGTTGTTCTGCCCAATTCTAAACCTGCTTTCACAATAGGATGCTCCACAGAAATAGAGGAAGAATTCAATCTAAATCCTCTTGCTACAGCATTACTTTTTATATTTTGTTGAATAATTTCTAAAACTTCGCGGTTGGTGTATTGGTCTGTAGTTCTTACATCTATGGTAAAACTGCAAGTGTTGGGCACCATGTTGTGCAATTTCCCCGCATTGATGACGCTTACCGTCATTTTTACATCGCCTAAAGCATCAGATTTTTTAGGAAACTGATAATTTTTAATCCATTCTATATCCTTAATTGCGTTGTAAATGGCGTTATCATCGTTAGGATGCGCTGCGTGAGAAGAAGTTCCCGAAGCTTCGCAATCAACTACCATTAAGCCTTTTTCAGCAATTGCCATCTGCATTTCTGTGGGCTCCCCTACAATTGCAAATTCTAAATTTCCAAAATGCGGAAGTATAGATTCTACTCCATCTAAACCTGAGTTTTCTTCTTCAGCAGTTGCTGCGTAAACGATATTGTATTTTAAATCCTCCGATTTATAAAAATAAATAAAAGTCGCCATCAAAGAAACCAAGGCTCCACCTGCATCATTACTGCCTAAACCGTAAAGTTTACCATCTTTTACAATCGGTGTAAATGGATCTAAAGTGTAACCAGAATTGGGTCTTACGGTATCGTGATGAGAATTGAGTAAAATCGTTGGTTTTTCAGGAGAAAAATTTTGGTTAAAAGCCCAAACATTGTTTTGTTGACGATGCGTTTTCACTCCTTTTTCCTGAAGATATTCCTCAATTAAATCAGCAGTTTTATCTTCTTCTTTACTGAAAGAAGGGATAGAGATCAACTGTTTGAGCAATTCTACAGCATTATCGCCAAGTTCTAAAAAATTATTGGGTGATTTCTGTTCCACTCGTTCTATCGTTTTCGTTAATGAGTTTTTTTAAAAAAGTTTCTTTTACAATGAATACAGATTTTACTCCTTTTTCTATTGCTGCAAAAGCATTGTCGATTTTCGGAATCATTCCGTCATTCACAATATTATTTTCTTTGAGTTGAATGTAAGTTTCTGGAGTAATTTTAGCAATGACTGAATTTTCATCTTCTACATGCTCTAAAACTCCATTTTTTTCAAAACAATATGCCAAATTTACTTCAAAATGTGCTGATAAAGCAACTGCTAAACTCGATGCAATGGTATCTGCATTGGTATTGAGCAAATTACCGTTTCTATCGTGTGTAATGGCACAAAAAACCGGACAAATATTTTCAGAAATTACTTTTTCTAAAAAAATGGCATTTATTTTATCAGTTTCTACATCTCCTACCCAACCAAAATCTACCTTTTTCACAGGTCTTTTGTGCGCTGGAATTATATTGGCATCAGCTCCAGAAAAACCGATGGAATTCAAACCATTTTTTTGCAAAGTAGCCACAATATTTTTATTGATTAAACCTGCATAAACCATCACTGCAACATCTCTGGTCTCCTGATTAGTAATTCTTCTTCCTTCAAAAAACTCCTGTGGAATTTCTAATTTTTCGGCTAGTTTGGTGGCTAATTTTCCACCACCGTGAACCAAAATTTTAGGTTTTTGAATTTCAGAAAAATCCTTCAAAAAAGCTTCTAACTTTTCTGGATGGTCTATTACGTTTCCACCAATTTTGATGATGTATAATTC
>JAYRDY010000163.1:0-4810 GCA_041909215.1 Cloacibacterium sp.
AAATCTTAATTGCCTTAATCCCTTAATAATCCCTTAATGGTAAAAAAATAAAATCTTAATTCTTAAAAATGAATAAACTTAAAATAAATACTAATACCATTAAGATTTTGAATTTTTCAAAATTAATTAAGAGATTAAGAACATTAAGCTAATAAGATGAAAAAACTTTTTTTGATTTATCAAAAAATCTTAATTTCCTTAATCCCTTAATAATCCCTTAATGGTAAAAAAAAATCTTAATTCTTAAAAATGAATAAACTTAAAATAAATACTAATAACCATTAAGATTTTGAATTTTTCAAAATTAATTAAGAAATTAAGAAGATTAAGCTAATAATATGAAAAAACATTTTTTTTGATTTATCAAAAAATCTTAATTTCCTTAATCCCTTAATAATGACTTAATGGTAAAAATAAAATCTTAACTTAAAAATGAATAAACTTAAAATAAAAATCTACAGTTTTTCTTATAAAAAAGGTGGAATTCCGGTAGATAATTCCGGAAATGGTGGCGGTTTTGTCTTCGATTGCCGAGGCATTTTAAACCCTGGAAGAATAGACGAATACAAACCTCAAACTGGTAATGATAAAGGTGTTCAGGAATTTCTGGAAACCCAAACAGAAATGCCAAAATTCATTAACCTCATCAAAGATTTGGTTTCTGTAACGATTGACAACTATGTAGAAAGAGGTTTTGAAGATTTACAAATTGCTTTCGGTTGTACTGGCGGCCAACACAGAAGTGTATATTGCGCCATAAAAATGGGAGAATTTCTCAAAGAAAAATATGGTGAAGTGGCAGAAATTTCCGTAACGCATAACGAACAAACTCAGTTAAATTAGCAATAAGATAAAGCAATTACTTATTACCAATTACTCATGATAAAAAAGGCTCTTATTTTTGCAGCAGGAAAAGGAACTCGTCTAAAACCCTTTACCGACAGTCATCCTAAAGCTTTGGCTTTGGTAAATGGCGTTCCGTTATTGGAAAGAAATATAAAATATTTACAAAGCTTTGGCGTGACCGAATTTGTGATTAACATTCACCATTTCGGGGAACAAATTGTGGAATTTCTGAAAAAAAATAACAATTTTGGGGCGAAAATTGATATTTCTGATGAAAAAGATGAGCTTTTAGAAACTGGTGGTGGCTTGGTTTTTGCTAAAAAATATCTAGAGAACGAAGAGAATTTCTTAGTAATGAATGCTGATATTCTTACGGATTTGGATATTTCTGCGTTGGTGAAATTTCACGAAACACATCAACCATTGGTAAGTTTAGCCGTTTCGGATAGAAACTCTTCCCGAAAATTGCTTTTTAATGATGAAATGATTTTACGAGGCTGGATGAATAAAAACACAGGCGAAACAAAACTGGCAGAATTCAATAATAATTTTAAAGAATTGGCTTTCAGCGGAATACACTGCATTAATCCTTCTATTTTTGATAAAATTAAAAGAACAGGGAAATTTTCTATTATGGAAGAGTATCTGGATTTAATGTTTGAAAAACATATTCTTGGGTATGAGCATCATGCAAAACTGATAGATGTAGGAAGACCAGAATCTGTGATTGAAGCAGAAAAACATTTTAAATAAAGAACTATTAAGTTTTCAAAATTTTTGAAAATCATTAAGAAATTAATGGTAAAATAAAACTAAATTTTAAAAAAAATGTTAGACGATAACGCATCAGAAGATAAAAGATTACAAGAGAGTTTCAGACAAAAAACTTGGGACGAAACCGTAACGAAAGACAGTTGGATGGTTTTCAAAGTGATGTCTGAATTTGTAGATGGCTACGAAAAGCTGGCGAAAATTGGGCCTTGCGTTTCTATTTTTGGTTCAGCAAGATTGAAGCCCGAAGATAAATATTACAACGTTGCTGTAGATATTGCCAAAAAAATTACCGAAATCGGGTTTGGTGTAATTACCGGAGGCGGCCCTGGAATTATGGAAGCAGGCAACAAAGGCGCAAAAGAAGGTGGCGGAAAATCTATTGGCTTAAACATAGAATTGCCTTTTGAGCAACAATTTAATCCTTTTATTGATAAACCTTACTCCATTAATTTTGATTACTTTTTTGTACGAAAAGTAATGTTTGTAAAGTATTCTCAAGGTTTCATTGTTTTGCCTGGCGGTTTTGGAACTTTAGATGAACTTTCGGAAGCATTAACTTTAATTCAGACTAAAAAAATAGGAAGATTCCCGATTGTTTTAGTTGGTTCTGAATTTTGGAGCGGACTTTTGGATTGGTTTGCCAATACTTTATTGAAAAACCATTTAATTAAAGAAGAAGATCTAAGCCTTTTCAGAGTGGTAGATACCGCCGAAGAAGCCGTTGCGCACATCAAAGCCTTCTATGATAAATACTCGGTAAGTGTCAATTTTTAGAATTTGGCATAAGATTTGACAATTTTTATATAAATTTGAACCCAATATGGTTTCAATTTTAGAAATCTTTTAAAAATTAGAAAAAATGAAAAAATTTATAGGCTTATTTGCAATTGCTATAACAATGATTTTGATGAGTTTTAGCTTGTCTGATTTTTACTCTTCTCTTACCAAAGTAGATTATGTAGAAGGCAGCAAAACGCTTAAATTCACCACGAAATTAAACTCTGGGCATATTGCTGATGTATTGAAAATAAACCCTAATACAACCGCTTTTGAAGCTGAGGTAAAAAAATACATCAATGCTCATTTTGATGTTTTTGTGAACGGACAAAACGTAAATCTTACTTTTACGGGGAGCCAAGTAAATGGCGAAAGTGTTTGGGTATATTTTGAAGCCAAAAACGTTTCGGATATTTCTTCTCTTAAAATTAAGAACAACATTATGTTAGAAGCTTATCCTAAACAAATGAACTTGGTGAATATTGCATACAAAGGCGCTCAGAAGAATATGACTTTTATGCGTGGTAAAGAAGTAAACGAAGTTTCTTTTTAACGGAAACGAAAATCAGAATAAAATAGAAGCCTTACAAATTTTGTGAGGCTTTTTTGTTGTGCTATTTTGATGAAAAGAAGCAATTCTAACATCAGCCTTAATATCTTAAAAGTAAACACAAAACTGGGGTTGGATTATAGGATTATAGCGCAACAGTTCTAATTAAAACTGCTCTTTATATTTTATCAAATATGACTCTATATAATCAAAACTGATTACAAAAAAACAGCCCCAAATTGGGGCTGTTTGTATTTATAAATTGGGATTACTTATTTAACTCCTTTTATTGAGAAGTTATCAATCTCCCAAGTAGAGGCACTAGCTGTTGTAGAAGTGTATTTGAAAGCAATTCTTACTTTTTGGCCAAGATATTTGTCTAAACTAACATTACCTGAATTATAGAATCCCCAACCACTAGTGGTATCTAATGGAATAGCTATTGGAGTCCAAGTTGTAGTTTTTACATCTCCAGTATAATTTGTTGTAATATATGTTTCTAAAACATTACCAGCAAAATTATAGTCTGAATCTAAAGAAACAAATGCACTTTTATAACCATTCAAGTTCACTTCAGGAGAAATTAACCAATCTTCATTAGCAAAATTTCCACTAGCATAACCTGACATTTTTGCATAATTATTTCCACTTGTAATTGAAGTAGTCCAAACTTGTTCTCCTTCTACATTTACGGTTGTCCAACTGCCTAAACCTGCATCAAATGCATCCCAAAAAATAATTGATGGTGGTACAGTGCCATCACATCTTGCCCCGTCTAAATCTGCATTGTATTGGTAAGGAATCCATAACTGATAAGTTCCATTAAAAATACTTAAAATTGCATAAATATCTCCTTTACCAGCATCAACCTGTGTTTTGGCAAATGAAGCAAAGTTGCTGGTTCTTAAAGTTATTGTATTACCAGAACAATCTTCTAAAGTTCTATTGGTAGCACTAGATCCAGTAACATAAGCTTTACCAAGGTCTGAATCAATAAACTGTACTCCTTTAATTTTAATCCACTTACCAACATCATCAGTTGTAAGATTAGCTATTGTTTTTTCTGTAGCTGTAACAGTAGTAACCGCTTCTTTTGAGTCAATGAAAAACTTAAACACATCTTTTTCAGCAACTTGGCCAATATTAGAACCATTTGGTTGTCCTAATTGCAATTCTCCATTGTATTTGCCAATGTATAAATCTTTAAGCTTGATAATAACATTTTTACCTATTTTAAATCTAGCATCTTGATAAAGATTCAATTTATTGATGTTTACCTTAATACCTCCTGTAGCATCTTCTACATAGATATACTTGTATAGGTTACCTGTTTCATCTGATGCAGTAACTTTAGCTTTAAGATAAGCATCTTCAGTAATTAAAGTATAATTACCCGTTGTGTACATTTGTTTAACTTGTGCAACTGTTTTAGCGCTTAACAATTCAGGGTTGAAAGCACAAGGATCTGAAGTAATACCATCTTTTCTAGGGAAGTTTTTCATTCCGCTTAAGTCTGAAACTTTATTGATATACAACTGAACATTTGAGTTATACTTGCTAAAAATACCAATGAAATCTCCTTTCCCTGAAGGGATTGTTTGGCTTGCAAAAGAAGCAAAACCGCTATTTCTCACCACTGCAGTTGCTGTTGTAGGATTGGTATGAGTAGCATCATTTATTGCTCTATCAACAGTGAAACCATCTGGTGCATAGATAGAACATAAAGCTCTTGCATCAAACTCTGCATTTGGTATTTTAATTAAACAACCTAAGTATTGGTTTTGATCTGCTGCAGTTCTTATATCTGTTAATGTCATTTCTTTAGGAACAATCGTACCTTTTTCAGTACAAGATCTTACGATA
>JAYRDY010000164.1:0-4790 GCA_041909215.1 Cloacibacterium sp.
TTTTTTATGTCGTTAGAAGATGCAGTGGATTTGGTGTTGTTTGCTTTTGAGCATGGTAATCCTGGTGATTTGTTTGTTAACAAAGCACCCGCTGGAACTATTGGAGATTTAGCCAAAGCTTTGATTGCGTTAACAGGTAAAGAAGTTCCAATAAAAATTATTGGAACACGTCATGGAGAGAAATTGTATGAAACTTTGTGTACACGTGAGGAAATGATAAAAGCTGAGGATATGGGGGATTTTTATCGTGTACCAGCGGATAATCGTGATTTGAATTATGCAAAGTATTTCTCTGAAGGGGAAGAAGATGTTTCTAGAATAGAGGATTATCATTCGCACAACACCAATCAAAAAGATGTCGAAGGTCTGAAGAAGCTTATTTCTACATTGCCACTGATACGAAAAGAGGTTTTTGGTGAAGATGTAATGCAAATGCCAGGCTAAATGGAGGCTAAAATAATTAAAGGAAATATATATAGCGATTTCAGAGGAGCGATTTATTATAATAATGATTTTAATGCTCAGGAGGTTAAGCGTATTTATTTAATCGAAAATACGGATACTGAATTTGTAAGAGCTTGGCAAGGTCATAAAATTGAACAGCGTTGGTTTTCTGCAATTCAAGGAAGTTTTGAAATTAAATTAATTGAAGTGGACAATTGGGATGCCCCATCTAAAAACAGCACTATTTTTTCCTTTATCTTATCTTCATCTGAACTGAATGTTTTGCACGTGCCCAAAGGATATATCAGTAGTATTCAGGCAAAAGATCAGAATGCTAAACTATTAGTTATGACTGATTATTTAATAGGAGAAGTTAAAGACGAATACCGTTATGAATCGGATTATTTTAGAAATTAAAAAATAAAAATTAAAGGTATAATTTTATATCTCTTAAAAAAAGATACATGTTAAAAATTGGAATAACGGGACAACAAGGCTTTGTAGGAACCCATTTATATAATACATTAGGATTGCATCCTGAAGAATTTGAGCGTATTGATTTTCAAAGAAGCTTTTTCGAGAATGAAACTCTTTTGGATGCTTTTGTTTCTCAATGTGACGTGATTGTTCATTTGGCGGCTATGAATCGTCACAATGATCCAGCAGTTATTTATGAAACCAATGTTAAATTGGTAACTAATTTAATTGCTTCATTGGAACGAACAGCGAGTAAAGCCCATATTATTATGTCCTCTTCGTCTCAAGAAGAAAAAGATAATTTATACGGTAAGTCGAAAAAAGAAGGAAGAGAACTTTTAGCTCAATGGGCTAATCAGGCTAATGCGACCTTCACTGGAATGGTCATTCCAAATGTATTTGGCCCTTTTGGACATCCTTATTACAACTCAGTTGTTGCTACTTTTTCGCATCAAATTGCGAATGGTGAAACCCCTCAAATTCAAGTTGATGGTGATTTAAAGCTTATTTATGTTGGAGAACTGGTTGCTGAAATCCTAGGTAAAATTAGAGCCAGACACAATGAACCAATATATTTAGTTCCTCATACATCTGAAGCTAAAGTATCAGAACTATTAGTTTTATTACAAGACTATAAAGCAAGTTATCAGGATAAAGGAGCAATACCTGCTATCAAAAATACGTTTGAATTGAATTTGTTCAATACCTTTCGTTGTTATATGGATATTGCTAACCATTTTCCGGTAAAATTTGTCCAACATAATGATCCTAGAGGTTCTTTTGTAGAAGTGGTTCGATTGGGTGTTGGAGGGCAAGTGTCGTTCTCTACGACAGTTCCAGGTATAACAAGAGGTAATCATTATCATACTCGAAAAATTGAACGTTTTGCTGTAATTAAGGGTAAAGCTTTAATTCAATTGCGACGCATCGGTACGGATGAAGTTTTGAATTTTTACTTAGATGGAAACGAACCTTCTTATGTTGATATGCCTATTTGGTACACCCATAATATAAAAAATATTGGCGATGAGGTTTTATATACCAATTTTTGGATTAATGAATTTTACGACCCAAATGACCCGGATACGTATTTTGAAAACGTATAAGAAAATTTAAAGTTTATATAAAAATATAAGATGAAGGCAAAATTAAAAGTAATGACGGTGGTCGGCACCCGTCCGGAGATTATTAGATTATCCAGAGTGATGGCAGCTTTAGATCATTCAGAAGCTATAGAACATATTATTGTTCATACGGGTCAAAATTATGATTATGAATTAAATCAAATTTTCTTTGAGGATTTAGGGATTCGTAAACCAGATTTTTTCCTGAATGCAGCAGGTGCAACAGCTACCGAAACAGTCGGACAAATATTAATCAAAATCGATCCATTATTGGAGAGTGAAAAACCGGACGCTTTTTTAGTTTTAGGAGATACCAACAGTTGCTTATGTGCAATTCCTGCAAAAAAACGACATATTCCTATTTTTCATATGGAAGCAGGGAATCGTTGTTTTGATCAACGAGTTCCAGAAGAAACGAATCGTAAAATTGTAGATCACGTTTCAGATGTAAACTTAACGTATAGCGACATTGCGCGTGAATATTTATTAAGAGAAGGATTGCCAGCAGATAGAATTATCAAAACAGGTTCGCCTATGTTTGAGGTTTTGAATCATTACTTGCCTGAAATAAATGCATCAGATATTTTAAATAAACTGAATCTTGAGGAAAACAAGTTTTTTGTAGTTTCTGCTCACAGAGAAGAAAACATCAATAGTGAAAAAAACTTCAAAGGATTAATGGACAGTTTGAATTTGATTGCTGAAAAATATGGCTATCCAATTATTGTAAGTACACATCCACGTACTCAAAAGATGATTGATAGTAAAAAAATTGAAATGCGACCAGAAGTTCAATTCTTGAAGCCAATGGGATTCAATGATTACAATGCTTTGCAAATGAAATCTTATGCGGTTTTATCTGATTCAGGAACTATTTCTGAGGAATCATCGATTTTAAATTTTAGAGCCTTAAACATTCGTCAGGCACACGAACGCCCAGAAGCTATGGAAGAAGCATCTGTGATGATGGTAGGGCTCAATCCAGAACGCATTTTACAAGGGATTGTACAATTGCAAACACAAGTTGTAGGTGATAGAAATTTCCTAGCATCTAATCTCCAATCCCCAATCCCTAATTTCAGACCTGTTGCCGATTACTCTATGCCGAATGTGTCTGAAAAAGTGGTGCGCATCATTATCTCATACACTGATTATATTAAGAGAACCGTTTGGTTGGAAGAAATTTAACTGAAATATCATGAATGTACTTTTTATTACAATGGGAACAATAACATCTATTAATGTCAGAGGAATTTATACTGATTTGTTGCGTAAATTTTTTACAGAAGGAGATGATATAACAATTGTTACACCTGTTGAAAGAAGAAAAGGAATTTCAACTAATTTCAGCGAAAAAGAAGGTGTGTCTATTCTTCAAGTTAAAACATTGAATATTCAGAAAACCACTATCATCGAAAAAGGAATCGGCACTTTAGCAATAGAGTATCAGTATCTTTCAGCAATTAAAAAATATTTAATCAATAAAAAATTTGATTTGGTATTATATTCTACACCGCCAATTACCTTTGCTAAAGTAATTGAGTTTGTGAAGAAAAGAGACCATGCAAAATCATATTTACTTTTAAAAGATATCTTTCCGCAAAATGCTGTGGATATGAAGATGCTTAAAAAGAATGGTTTTTTGCATAAACAGTTTGTAAAGAAGGAGAAAAAACTATATCAAATTTCAGACACGATAGGCTGTATGTCGCCTGCAAATGCAAATTTTGTTTTAAAGCATAATCCTGAGATTGAAGAAAGTAAAGTTGAAGTGAATCCGAATACGATTGAACCGAAAGATTACAATTATTCAAAAGATCAGAAAATTGCTATACGTCAAAAGTATGAAGTTCCTATCGATAGAAAAGTATTGGTATATGGTGGTAATTTAGGAAAGCCACAAGGGTTGGATTTTTTATTGGAAACTGTTAAAGCAACTAAATTTGATAATGTGTTTTTTTTAATTGTAGGTGACGGAACAGAGTTTCCAAAGATTAAAAATTGGTTCGATATAAATAACCCTACAAATGCAAAGCTTTTACAACGTTTACCAAAAGAAGATTATGATCAATTATTAGCAGCCTGTGATGTTGGTTTAATTTTCTTGGATAATAAGTTTCTAATTCCTAATTTTCCTTCCAGGTTATTATCTTATTTAGAAATGAAAATGCCGGTTATTGCCGCTACAGATCCCAATACAGACATTGGAGATATTATTCAAAAAAATATTTGCGGTTTTAAAGTAATTTCAGGAGATAATGAAGCTATGCAAATGGCAATTTCAAACATAGTTTCAAATGAAGAACAATTTAATATCATGAAAGAAAACGCTTGGAATCTTCTTCAAAAAGAATATTTGGTGGAGCGTTCGTATAAATTAATTAAGGAAAAAGTAAATGTATAAATCATTCTTCAAACGCCTTTTTGATTTTTTAGCTGCTTTTTTTGGCTTGTTGGTACTCAGCCCGCTATTTATAGTCGTGATGATAGGTTTATACGTTGCCAATCAAGGCAAACCATTCTTTTTGCAGGCACGCCCAGGAAAAAACGAGCGCATTTTTAAAATCATCAAGTTCAAAACCATGAACGATAAAAAAGATGCACAAGGCAATTTGTTACCCGATGCCGAACGTTTAACAAAAATTGGTGCATTTGTACGTAAAACTTCTTTAGATGAGATTCCACAGTTAATAAATGTTTTGAAAGGTGATATGGCAATCATTGGTCCCCGACCTTTGTTACCTC
>JAYRDY010000165.1:0-4789 GCA_041909215.1 Cloacibacterium sp.
CAGTCAGTGTTTAGAACAAATTGTAGAACTTACCGAAAAAAACCTAAACGAAAACGGAATAGAACTCGAAGAACTTTTAGCCGATGGTGGTTATAGCAGTGGTGAAGCTTTGGCGTATTTGCACGAAAAAAACATCAACGCCTACATCCCCAACTTCGGACAATACAAACCAGAGCGCGAAGGTTTTATGTTCCACAAAGAAGAAAACTATTACCAATGCACAAAACCCGAAGGCAACCAAGCCAAACTGCTTTTCAAAGGCGAAAAAATGGATAGTAAAGGCTACACCAAACGAACGTACCGAAGCAGCGAAACCGATTGTAAAAACTGTCCACTAAGAGAACCTTGTTGTGGTAAAAGCACCAAGTTTAAAAAGCTAGACGACAGCATCCACAAAGAACATTACGACCGCATGCATCAAAAGCTCACCCAGAAAGCAACCTATGCCAAAAAAATGGTAAAAGTACGAAGTAAAACGGTAGAACCCGTGATAGGAACGTTGGTCAACTTTACGAACATGAAGAGAGTCAATACACGAGGCATCAAAAACGCAAACAAACACGTATTAATGGCAAGTTTAACCTACAACTTGAAAAAATACTTGCGCTTTACCATCAAAAAATCGAGTATTTTAGCTCAAGTTATTTCCCTAAAACAAGGGAAGTACTTTGCTTTTGTAAAAAAGTCTTTCCAAGATTCAATAACTCAATTTTAAGCCATCTAAAAATTAGAATTCTACACCTGAACTAAAATAAAACCTCGCTTAAAAGTACTTAAACGAGGTCAAAATATATGTTTTTGAAAACTATTTTCTAAAAAAAGGAGTTGTGCAACAGCTACTGCTGTTGTACTTTCGCCCTTCTGTCGTAATCATTTAAAATGGGCTTAAGTCTTTGATGTCATCAATACCGTAGTTGAAGCGATAATTTAAAAAGTCTCGAATAGCAGGGAAATTTGGAAAACTTGCTCTGTTTTCCAAACCCCAAGTCCGTAGAACTAAAAACCCAGTTTGGTCAAGTTGGAAATCAAATTCTTTGCCATTAAAATACTCTAAGGGAAACTCTACATAATTATCTATCTCGTCCTTTTTATGAATCTCTTGAAAAGCTTTTTGTAATTCTTGTCTTGCAATTTCATCTGAAGGAAATGTTTTTCCAGAAACAACACGATATGTCTTGTAGCTTAGAATATGATTAAACATTGCCAATAAAATTTGCCAATCAACCCATTTCTGCTCTCTTAAATTATTAAGCCATTCACTATACCCTGGTTGTTTTTTTAGATGTTCAATTGTTAGGTATGTTGCTTTTAAAGCATTCGTATATCTGCCTTCAATTTGTTTTAAAGACTCATCAGTTGAGTAGAACGGACTTAGCTTATCATTCCATTCAAGTATTTTATCTTCTTCAAGATTAATTACTAATAATTCGTTTGCAAAAACATTCCGCTGCGATTCATTGAATGACTCCACGGTAAATAAACTTCTATAAATTCTCTGATAAAGATTATTTGTCAATGTCTTTTCAGCCATGGCTTCATTTTGAAATAGTTTATCGACTATTTCAAAAAATTTATCATCTTCAAGCATACTAACATCCCTAAGAAGATATTTCATACTCAGAATGAGAGATGCCATTTGAAATTGAATCTTATCTCTATCTGCAACATTAACTTGCTTAGTAAATATCTTCCATTTAAAGGAATGATTTGACGGTATTTGTTCCGGTATTTTTAAATCATCGGATTCCACAATTTCAATTTCTACCTTCGTCCTTATAAAATGCAAATCAATTGGAGAACTAGCTAACTCAACTAATAAAATTTGTAAGCCTGCAGCAAATTCTTCACCTAACGAGTTGTGAAGCCACGTATTTGGAAATGAAATAGACCAAACGCTACCAAACGCTTTCCATTCTAAAGTTCTTTTCTTTCCAATATCGTTTATTGGCGCAGCATCTAACTTGCTTTGAATGATGTCTTGCAATTTTTTCTTTTCTACTATACCCTCAAACTTGTTCACAAGCGGTTCGATAAATTCTTTATAAATATCACCCATTTGCTGCTTTTGGAATTGGATAAACCCTGTCAATTGCGTTGAAATTTTGGGAGCCATTGTTAGAATGTCAGCAACATGGACAAAGGATTTCATAAGCATGCTATCTTTCTCATCTAATGGTCTTCCATCAAAATCAATCCTTGTCCGCATGTAAAATTTAAAACTGTCTAAAGCACTGAACCATGAACCTTGCTTATAATCACAGTAAACAAGTAATCCAAATGAATTCGCTATCCTTTTCGCCAATTTTTCAGGGTTATTATTTATACTGAACCAAGCAGCACTTAAAGCATAATATTTTGCTGCAAAATTCATATTTAATGCAGAATAAAGCTGAGAGATATTTAATAAGGACAAAACATAGCCTTCGCCAGTTTCACCCTGAAGCCATAAATCTTTGGCTTTATGGAAATAATCAAGAGCCTTTGCTAAATGATGAGGGTTTGTAGTGTGTAAGTATTTAACTCCTCTGTCAACATAGGTTTTTGCTAATTTGTGGTTGCCACTTCTGTCTGAAACGAATGGCATCAACTTGTCTGCAAGTTCTTCCAAGGAATCCACATATTTATCATTTGCCCCTACTTGAATATATATCTTAATAAATTGATTAAGCCTATCGCTTAGTCGTGTGACATTGTATAAGGGTGCCTCTGGAAGTAACTGAATAAGTTTTTCATACGACTGAAATATTTTGTCAGTATCAAAATGCTTTCCTTGTTCATCAAGAGGGTTACTTAAATATCCAGTTTGCAATTCCAACCAGTAACATTTTTCGTTAGCATTTTCGATTGATTCTACTTTTGTATTAATAATCAACCCGATTTCTTTAATCCAATCATTTGTCTTTTCCATTTGCAAATCTGATTTGCCCATTATTATTGAAGCCCTCACTATTTGAAGTAAACTGAAATTGTCCTCAATTGCTTCATGGTCATCAAATTTTGATGCATCAGAAAAATATTTTTCAATTAAATGATTTAGTCCAATTAGTGAACCATCAGGCTCTTTCAACCATTCAGGTCTTAGTGATAACCATAAGAATTCATAAATAGCTTTTTGTCTGTACCTATCTGGAGTATCTGCGAATTCAATATACTGATTCAATAAATTCAACCAGAAAGCCGAGTGTTCTTTTAGATAAGAAGATTGTCTGCAATGATTTGCAGAGTGTAATACTTCAATAAACTCCGCAAGGTTGAAATATTTGATTTCTGTTGTTTCATTCCATGCCTCAAATGCAAGATTATATTGTTTATCTGCTTCATCTCCCAATTCTAAAATAAGTGAATCAATTTTTTGGCTGGTTAAGCATCTATCTTCTGCCTCATTTTGAAACATCTTTACTGAAACTTCATAATACAAAGTTGTAAATACTGTATCAACTTTACCTTCAACAGAAGGGAATGGCAGTTCCTTAATAAATTCTTTAATCGAATTAATCGTTGTTTCTATTGCATCATCAGGAGATTTGTCATTAAATACCCACTTTATTGATTTGGCAAAATCTTCCCACACTGTTGTAGGAATTCCATTAAAATCAATCATCGCAGATTGGGCTTCGCTCTTATGTGCTTTTTCAACTTTTGGAAGCTCTTCTTGTATATAATCTGTAACTATTGCTTTTACTTTATTAACACAGTTTTGTAAAAGTTGTGCATCAATCTTATCTTGATTTTCAAACCACTCTTTCAACAATTCAGCATCATTATCACCATACTTACCTGCAATTGCGGTATTAGTTTCAAAGACGAATTGAACTGAATCAAAACTATATTCACCTTTTACAAAAAGCATAAAAAAGTTGGCAATCGCTTTAGTGATTTCTTCACTTTTAAAACTAAAAGATTTTGAACCATACAGTTTTATTTGGGTAAACTTGGATGAACCTGCAGCAATATCTCTTTGAAAAATATCGTCCTCGTATTCACAGTAAATGACTTCCTCAATTTTATTTACTTTGTTACTTAGCCAGTTTTCAAGTGTCCTGAGTTTTTGATACTCATAGCCTTTGACAACTTCATTTGCGTCTGTGTCCTTGGAGAAAATCGATAGTTTAGATAAAGGCATTTTTGATTTTGTATTTAGTCAAATTGAAAACTTAATGTTAGTATAAATTTATTTGGTGTGAAGAGTGTCTTGAATGTTTGAATTTGAGTAGGATGCTGATTAGGGTGACGTACAACAAATAAAAAGACGAAATAAAGCACTAATCCACTGGCTATAAAAAAGTAAACCATCTGTAAACATTTATAAGTACATGATTTGCTATTTATTTTGAGCATTCATACATTAGTTTATAACAAATTTAGTGAATATGATTTATATAGAAATACGGAAAACCATATTTTTTTTGAAAAGTTATTGGGAAACAGTGGATTGACCTCCCCCAGCCCCTCCGAAGGAGGGGTGGGGGTGGGGTGTTATTTATGGGGTGATGTGATGTTTTTATGTAAATGCTCACGGATTACAAATCCGCGAGATCGGGTAGATCGAATTTCATCGCTTATTTTTTTCTACTGCTACGCAGTTGGATATTAGAATACTAAAATACTCTTTTTTTTCTATTGCGGAATTTGGGTTAAAAGAGGGAGTAAATCGCAAAGCAAATCTGTATATTCTTCTAAACTAAACAGTGAAAGGGTTTCTTTTGTATTTAACACCTAAAATAGAACCTTCTACGATATGCAAATGATGGAATTTAACGAATTTAATCTGCGGAAATTTATTGATTTC
>JAYRDY010000166.1:0-4785 GCA_041909215.1 Cloacibacterium sp.
TAGCCTTACTTTATATATCAGCTGGCTTACACAAACTAAACAGAGACTTCCTTCATAATGTCTGGCAAAAAATGATATTGAATAATTATTTTCATATAACAGATTCTGTTATCATTTCATATAAATTATTCTTCATAGGATTACTAATCCCCCTCATTGAAATAGCTCTAGGCGTAGGACTTCTTTTTAGTAAACAAAAGAAATTAGGAACAATTTTACTCGTTTTAATGCACCTTCTCATTTTACTTTTCATTGGTCCTCTAGGTTTAAATTATAATTCAATGGTCTGGCCTTGGAATATAGCAATGATTTTTATTCTCGTCATAAACTATTATAACCACACTATTAAAAGTAAAACAATCAGTAACCTAACACTTACGATGGGGCTATTTTTAACTCTACTAATAGCTACAGGTACCAAATCCTATCTTACATTCAACCTGTATTCAGGTAAAAATCCAAGACTAATCGTCCAAAGCAAAAAACCTCTACTTTTAAATAATTCTATACAAATAAAATATAATGGCATTTGGTATGTTGATGCTATTATTTGGGCGCAAGATGATATAGGAATACCATTGTGCCCCGAAACTTGGTATATAAAGAAAGTAAAAGATAAAATAGCAGAGCAATATCCAAATATAAGTACTGAAATTCGTTAAGACGATGTATTATTTTATACGTATAATTACAACTAAGAGTGTTTTTTGAAGATTTATCTAAACGTTTTTAATAATACATAATTTTTTTGTAACTTTGCACTTCTAATTTTGAGGACGAAATATGCCTTCTTTTGAAGAAAATATTGATAACAAAATATATAAAAAAGCAAAAAAATGCCAAAATTAAAAACTAAATCAGGTGCTAAAAAGCGTTTTGCTCTTACCGGTACTGGTAAAATCAAAAGAAAAAATGCTTACAAAAGCCACATCTTAACTAAAAAAGAAACGAAGCAAAAGAGAAATCTTACGCAAACTTCTTATGTTGCTACTGTGGATGAGAAAAGCGTTTTACGCCAATTAGCTATCAAGTAGTTTTTATAAATCAATCGGTTTATAAGAATTAACGAATTCAAAATTTTTAACCCTGAAACGGTGCTAAAAAGAGAATTTTAATTAAAATTCCGCCCTTTTCAAAAAAAAACAATTTAATTATGCCAAGATCAGTAAACGCTGTAGCGTCTAGAGCGCGCAGAAAAAAAGTGCTAAAACAAGCTAAAGGTTTTTTCGGAAGAAGAAAAAATGTTTGGACTGTAGCTAAAAACGCGGTAGAAAAAGCAATGCAATATGCTTACCGTGGTAGAAAAGAGAAGAAAAGAAGCTTCAGAAGTCTTTGGATTACCAGAATTAACGCTGGTGCTAGAGAATACGGAATGTCTTACTCTCAGTTCATGGGAGCTCTTAAGAAAAACAACATCGAGCTGAACAGAAAAGTTCTTGCAGACCTTGCAATGAATCATCCTGAAGCTTTCAAAGCTGTTGTAGATCAAGTAAAATAATGTAAAACATTTTTGTTATCAATATAAAATCCTAAACTTTTTTGGTTTAGGATTTTTTTATTTCAAAAACTTTTATAAATTTGTCATCATGAAATTAACAAACAACAAAAACTGGTGGTGGCACTTATTCTCTTCGCTGAGTCTAAGCTAAACTGCTATGGAAATGTTCTACGTACATTAATTTCATAAAAGAAGACTTCAGCGATTTATCCGTTGAAGTCTTTTTTTATTTAAAACCTTTAAATATGCCAACAACCAACAACCAACAACCAACAACTAAAATAAAAACATCTTCCAAATCTTTAATGGGAGACCTTCATACACCGATGGGAATTTACCTGAAATTGAGAGATCAATTCAGAGATACAATTTTGCTAGAAAGTGCTGATCACAACGTAAATAACAACAGTTTTTCTTACATAGCCATCAATGCTATTGCAGGAGTAGAAATTAAAAATCTGCAAGAAATGGAGGTGAAATTTCCATTAACTGCTCCAGAAAAATCTGCCATTCCAGAGAATTTTAGCATTACAGAATATTTGGAAAATTTTTCTAAAAGTTTCGATTGTGAAACAGTGAAAAATCCTGTAGAAAAAATAGCACAAGGTTTATTTGGTTATACCAGTTTTGATGCCGTTCAATTTTTTGAAACCATCCAATTCAAACCTCAGAGCAAGGAAGTAGAAATCCCCATTTTACGTTACAGATTTTATCAATATGTGATTGCTATTAATCATTTTAATGATGAAATGTTCCTCATCGAAAATAAAATTGATGGACTAAAATCTGAAATTTCAGAAATTGAAAGCATCATTCAAAATAAAGACGTTGCACTCTACCCTTTTGAAAAAATAGACGAAGAAACTTCCAATTTAACTGATGAAGAATACAAAAATTTGGTTGAATTAGCCAAAAAACACTGTTTCCGAGGAGATGTTTTTCAATTGGTCTTGAGCAGAAGATTCGAGCAAAAATTCAAAGGTGATGAGTTCAATGTTTACAGAGCTTTACGAAACATCAATCCTTCTCCTTACCTATTTTTCTTTGATTATGGAGATTACAAATTAATGGGCTCAAGTCCAGAAAGTCAGTTGATTATTCAAAATCATAAAGCTATAATTCACCCAATTGCAGGAACTTTCCGCAGAACTGGCGACACCGAAAAAGATTTACAATCGGTAGAAATTCTAAAAAAAGACCCAAAAGAAAACGCAGAACATACAATGCTCGTAGATTTAGCCAGAAATGATTTAAGCAAATTAGGAAAAAATGTTACCGTTTCTAAATTAAAAGAAATTCAATTATTTTCTCACGTAATTCACATGGTTTCAGAAGTCACCGCAGAATTAGACGAAACCACCAATCCATTTGAAATGATTGCGACTACTTTTCCGCAAGGAACTTTGAGTGGTGCTCCAAAATACAAAGCGTTGGAATTAATAGACGCTTACGAAAAATCTTCCAGAGGTTATTATGGCGGTTGCATTGGTTTTGTAGGTTTTGACGGAAGTTGCAACCAAGCGATTATGATTAGAACATTTTTAAGCAAAAATAATACGCTTTTCTATCAGGCTGGCGCTGGAATTGTAGCCAAATCTTCCGCAGAAAATGAGTTACAAGAAGTAAATAACAAACTAAATGCCTTGAAAATGGCAGTTAAAAAAGCTGGCAATATTTAGTTGATGGTTGTTTGTTGATAGTTGTTAGACTTAAAGAATAAAAAACTAATTAAGGAGATGGAATATACAAATCTTGATGTTTGGATTGAATGTAGGAAACTCACAAATATCGTTTACGATTTCACCAAAACTTTTCCAAAAGAAGAAATTTTTGGATTAACAAACCAAATCAGAAGATGCGCAGTTTCTGTTCCATCTAACATTGCAGAAGGTTGCGGAAGAAACACTTCTAAAGAAACGATACATTTTCTATTTATTGCAAGAGGCTCCATTTATGAACTAGAAACTCAACTTTATCTATCACTTGATCAAAATTATATTGAAAAGGAAGAATTTGAAAGCATTTTATCACAAATAATGCTTTGCAAAAAATTATTAAACGGATTTATAAATTATTACAAAAATAAATAATGAAAGACAACATAAAAGAACCATCAACGATCAACCATCAACCATCAACCAAAGTATTGGTTTTCGATAATTACGATAGTTTCACCTATAATCTTGTGCAAATTGTGGAGCAGATTTTAGACGAAAAAGTAGATGTTTTCAGAAATGACGAAATTCCTTTAGAAGACATCAATCAATATGATAAAATCATCCTTTCTCCAGGACCTGGAATTCCCGAAGAAGCAGGAATTTTATTAGAAGTGATAAAAAAATATGCTCCAACCAAATCTATTTTCGGAGTTTGTCTTGGTCAACAAGCCATTGCCGAAGCTTTCGGTGGAAGTTTAATCAATCTTTCAGAAATTTATCACGGTGTTGCAACCGAAGCCAAGCAAGTGAAACCTCACAAAATTCTAGAAAATTTACCCGAAGTTTTAGAAGTGGGACGTTATCATTCTTGGGCGGTAAATCCTGACGATTTCCCAAAGGAATTAGAAATTACCTCTGTTGATAATTCTGGAATGATTATGAGCCTGAAACACAAAGAATACGATGTTCACGCGGTTCAATATCATCCTGAAAGTATTTTAACACCAAAAGGAAGACAAATTTTAGAGAATTTTTTAAAATAGTTGATAGTTGTCAGTTGTTGGTTGATAGATTTAAAACTCTATTCAAAAACTAACAACTGACAACCATCAACCAACAACCAAAATATGAAACAAATATTACAATACCTTTTCAATCATCAAACTTTATCAAAAGCCGAAGCAAAGGCAATTATGATTGAAATTGCACAAAATAAATTCAACGAAACAGAAGTTTCTGCCTTTATCACGGTTTTTATGATGAGAAGCATTACGCTAGAAGAAATGCAAGGTTTCCGTGAAGCTTTACTCGATTTAGCGGTGAAAGTAGATTTAGGAACTCACGATTTGATAGACATTGTAGGAACTGGCGGCGATGGAAAAAACACCTTCAATATTTCTACTTTGGCAAGTTTTATCGTTGCAGGAACCGGACAAAAAGTGGCGAAACACGGCAATTACGGTGTTTCTGCGATTTCTGGTTCTTCTAACGTGTTAGAAGAATTGGGCTATCAGTTCAAAGATAATCAGGAAGATTTAAAGAAAGATTTAGAAAAAGCCAATATCTGTTTTCTTCACGCTCCGCTTTTTCACCCTGCATTAAAAACGGTGGCTCCTTTGAGAAAAGGTT
>JAYRDY010000167.1:0-4762 GCA_041909215.1 Cloacibacterium sp.
CAAATGCACAATTTGTTAAACAATGCAGAAGGTGAATTAAAAACATTTCTTTATTTTGCATTTTTTACCGGAGCAAGACCAAATGAAGTCTTAGCTTTAAGATGGGAAGATATAAAAGAGGAATGTATCAACATTAGAAGAACTAGGGTACAAAGGAAACAAGAGAATTTACCAAAAGGTGGTAAAGAGAGACAAATAACCCTCTTGAAACCTTTAAAAGATTTTATTTCAAAAATAGAAAACAAAAATGGTAAAGTTTTTAAAAGTTCTTACTCTCGAATATCATATCATTTTTACAGGCTTCAAAAAGAAGTAGGATATGAAAGAAGGGTTATGCATACAATAAGGCATACATTCGCTAGTTTGCTACTACAAGCTAGAGAAAACCCAACTCTAATCCAATACTTTTTAGGTCATGCATCTCTCAAAATGTTAAATACTGTTTATGCGCACTATATCGAAGATGAAAAAGATACTGAACGCATAGAAAAAATATTTGCATTGTAGCAATTTGGCACAAATTTGGCACAAATTCAAAACCTTAAACACAAAACTTCGTATTTAAGGCACTTTTTGAAAAATCCAAATTAAAAGCTCATTAATGTATAATCGGTTATTCAAATAACTCATATTTAGGTGGATTTTATGAAAGTCGGACTCATCCAACACGCCATTGAAAGCACGTCAGAAAAAACCATAGCCAAAACCGTTTCACTCATCGAAAAAGCAGCTCGTGAGGGCGCACAGCTCGTCGTACTCCAAGAGCTTCACCAAGATCGCTACTTTTGTGTCAACGAAAATGTCGCGTGTTTTGACCTTGCAAGCAACTGGGAAGCAGACATCGCTTTTTGGTCAGGCATCGCCAAAGAAAACAACGTCGTTTTAGTCACATCTTTGTTTGAAAAACGCTCCGCAGGACTCTACCACAACACCGCCGTCGTCTTTGAAAAAGATGGCACCATCGCTGGTAAATACCGCAAAATGCACATCCCCGACGACCCAGGATTTTACGAGAAATTCTACTTCACCCCAGGCGACATGGGCTACAACCCCATCCAAACCAGTGTGGGCAAACTAGGACTCCTCGTCTGTTGGGATCAATGGTACCCCGAAGCCGCAAGATTGATGGCGCTTAAGGGTGCAGAAATGCTCATCTACCCCACGGCGATCGGTTGGTTCGACGAAGACACGGAAGATGAAAAAAAACGCCAATGCGACGCATGGGAAACCGTTCAACGTGGTCACGCCATTGCTAATGGCTTACCCGTCATTAGCGTCAATCGCATCGGCAAAGAAGCAGACAATCACGGCGTACTTGATGGCATCCGCTTTTGGGGCAACTCTTTTGTAGCAGGACCCCAAGGCGAGATCATCGCACGCGCCAGCCACGATAAAGAAGAAGTGCTCATCGTCGAAGTTGACCTACAAAGAGGCGAACACGTCAGGCGCATCTGGCCGTTTCTACGTGACCGAAGAATTGAGACTTACGGGGATTTGACGAAACGCTTTATCGACTAAAACCTTTTTACATGTAGATTTTTTGAAATAAATCTAAAAAATGATCATATCGAAAACAAAACTCTAAAAAACATTTGAGTTTTTTAGAGTTTAACATATTTAATTTTTATCATACTAAAAAAGGTTTGAATCATATTGACAAAGATATAGCGTTATGATAGAATCAAAAACAATCATCGTCATAATTTGGGTATAGTTGAATGCATGCTTTTTAATTCTTATGAATTTATATTTTTATTTCTTCCCGTAACACTAATATTATATTTTTTTCTATCGAAAATTAAATTTTTATTGGCTTCCAAAGCTTGGCTAGTATTTACTTCTTTATTCTTTTATAGCTGGTGGGATATTGTTTACTTACCTCTCATTTTAGGATCGATTCTTTTTAATTTTACTATCGGATCAGCCTTTTCACATAAGACCATAAAAAATACTACGTGTAAATCTTGTAAAAAATCTATTTTAGTATTTGGTATCGTTACAAATTTAGCTCTTTTAGGCTATTTCAAATATACCAATTTCTTCATTTCCAATATTAATTCACTTTTTAATGCAAATATATTGATACCTCAAATTATTCTGCCCCTTGGCATTAGCTTTTTTACATTTACGCAAATTGCTTATTTGGTCGATACGTATAAAGGCGAAGTTAAAGAAATGGATTATCTAAACTATACTCTTTTTGTAACTTTTTTCCCTCACTTATTAGCCGGCCCCATTTTACATCATAAAGAAATGATCCCTCAATTTAATAATAAAAAAAGCAAACTCCTAAATTATAAAAACTTATCAACAGGGCTTTTTTTGTTTTCAATAGGTCTATTTAAAAAAGTAGGTATTGCCGATCGCTTTGCCGAATGGGCAAATATTGGATTTGAGAATACGGAAATGCTCTCTTTTTTTGAAGCATGGACGACAAGCCTAAGCTATACTTTCCAGCTCTATTTCGATTTTAGCGGTTATACGGATATGGCACTTGGAGTAGCATTGATGTTTAATATTCAACTCCCCGTCAATTTTAACTCACCGTATAAAGCATTAAATATTCAAGACTTTTGGCGTCGATGGCATATAACGCTTAGTCGATTTCTAAGAGATTATATCTATATAGCACTTGGAGGCAACCGTAACGGTAAGCTCCGTACGTATATCAATTTATTTACTGTATTTTTAATTGGCGGATTTTGGCATGGTGCAAGCTGGATGTTTATCATATGGGGGAGTATGCACGGTGCGGCTATTGTTATTCATAGATATTGGAATGATAATTTAAAACCTTTTTTTAAAACGATTATCGGAAAATCAAAAGATGATCTTTTCGGTCAATATACAAATATCGTAGCATGGTTTATCACATTTAATTTTATTAATTTAACTTGGATATTTTTCAGAGCAAAAGATTTAACGAAAGCTACAGATATTATCAGTGGAATGTTTGGATTCAACGGTATCGTTTTAAGCGAAAAATATTTTGTGAAATTTTCATTTCTGCGCTCATTTGTTATCGATCATCCAAAATTATTTGCCGTGAGTGCTGTAGAAAGTAATACGATTATTTATCTTCTGCTCGGTTTTATTGTGGTTTTAATGCTTCAAAATTCTAATGAAAAAACAAATTGCTTTCGACCAAGCAAAATCAATTTATTTTTTATGCTATCTATTCTTATTTATTCGATTTTTAATCTTTCTACCGTAAGCGAATTTTTGTACTTTAATTTTTAGGATCATTATTTGGGATATAGAAAATATACTTTCATAGCTCTTGGTGTGTTACTTATAATTTTGCTCTACAATGCGTTTGTGTGGCATTTTTATACACAACGATGGTTTACATCTTCATCCGTTCATGTCGGTGATTTGAGTCGATTAGGATATATGCCAGATGCTGCCCATCCGAGGAAAACTTTGGTCGATCTCCCCATAACGCATAAAGAAACAACAAATTTCAACTTAGACGAGAAAGCTGAAATCGTAGTTATTGGCGATTCTTTTGCAAGTGGTGTAGCCGGTGGAAAAAATCCGAGTTTTACGGACTACATAGCAAGCCAATATAATAAAACTGTACTTAATATCGGTGAATTGCCATCAACCTCTAACTATATAGAAACCGTTGCGCTTTTAGCTAACAGCGGTTTTTTTAAAGCTATAGGAACAAAAATCGTTATTATAGAATCAACACAAAGGCAGTTAGCACGAAGATTTGCAGTACCGATAAATTTTGATAAAAACGAATCACTGGAATCTATTATAAAAATATACGGCATTAATCAAAAACTTTTAGACTATAATAATTCTCATATGCCCATATCTAATCTTCAAAATAATAGTGACGACAACGCTGCCATCAAACATAATAAAATCACTTTCATCAATAATGGAAATTTCAAATTTGCTATCAATAAAATTATTTATCTTTTTTCAGATTCAAGTCCTCTCACGAATGTCGTTATTAAAGATTTGAATCAATCATTATTTAGCACTCACATGGATAAAAAACTTCTCAATTTTCAAAGAGATATTTATATGAAAGATATTCAAGATGTCAATAATGTACAAAAAATCAATGCTAACCTAAATCAACTATCCAGAATTTTAAAAAAAGAAAATATCATACTTGCTTTTATGCCCGTCGCTTCAAAATACATCATTTATGAACCTTATATTATCAATAATAATTTGCCAAAAGATAATTTTTTCTCAATCTTAAACAGCCAATCTAGAGAATATGCCTTAATAGATACAAAAAAAATTTTAGATAGAGAAATGCCAATCAAAGATCTCTATTATGGGGACGATACGCATTGGAGTTATATTGCTTCAGATATCGTCATATCGTCCCAAGAATTTAAAGAACTTTTCCCGAAAAAAGAATAAACCAATTTCGATTTTAAAACCATTTTTTTCGATTTCGCGTAGAGTTTGCTATTGGTCAAGGTTTAGAAATGGGGATACAAGCCTTAATATCGGCATCGGTACTTTTGTAAAGCATTCACTTTTACGTTATCGTTATATTTTAAATTATATTACTATACAATATGTTTCATTGCACTAAGGAGAAGCACGATGAGTGAAGTTTATGCTATCTTTTTGTCCGCCGTTTTTTCAAGTTTTGTCGTCACTTTGGGCATCGCAACGCTCATCGGTGCGGTATATGTCCTGACGTATAAATGCTTTGCATCGTATATTTCGTTTGACAAAATCGCACAAGCCGGAAAGAAAAAATAGCAACGCATCGCGATGATTG
>JAYRDY010000168.1:0-4757 GCA_041909215.1 Cloacibacterium sp.
TCTGGTTGATAGCACCATAAGAAATAACAATCCCCATGATGAGCCTCGTTACCATTTGCAAATCGTCCACAAACTGTACTTGGGAAGGCAATACTGTAATAATGGAATAAGGCGCTGTATTGATTTCGTTAATAATGTCTGTCTGGTTTTGAGTGATTTTATTAACTTCTCTACTCATCGCTATTCCCGTAGGAATTGCCTGAATAGCAAATGACACAATTCTCAATCTGTCTTGAACTTTGGTTACCTTATCTTTAAAGTTGTTCCATTGAGTTCTATTGGCGGTTTCTATGGTAGCATTGTCTGTTTGTTTTTGCCTCATGGCTATTTGTCGGTTATGCTCTTTCATGGTGGCATTGATTTCGATATTCATCATAGGGAATGATACATTTTCTTTTTGCCAAGCTGGCGTAGAACCACCACTGGAAGAAGTAATAATAAGATAGATGGTAGGAATTAACAGAATTTGAAAAATCTTTTTCATCTTATGATTTTTAAAAATTTCTTTTGTATCGGTTCATTATATTTTCCACAATGCCTTTATCGGTATTGATGTAGCCTGCAAATGGATTAATGGAATTCCAGAATCCTAATCGGTTGGATTTTTCCAATCTCAGTTTTATTGCCAATAGCCACAACTTTAGATTTTTTACATTCTCGGAAATATTATGCAGGATTTTGTATCGGTCTCCTGCAGTAGCCAAATTGAGTTCTCCAGATGCCAGAATATCAGAAACATCGGTAACGATTTTTAGACTTTGCTCGTAGGTTTTCTGTGAAGCTTTCACTCCGAATATGGCATATTGAGGATGTTGTGCTGCCAATTGTACCACTTGTGAGGAATAGGTATAACATTTATTCAATTCAGAATAAATTTCTTTTACCTGAATTCCGTTTTGTAAGGTTCCTGAAACTTCTTTCAGTCCCTTCAGTATTTTGTTCTGAATATGATTAGCTGCTACCATCTGTGTTCCTACCCACGTTTGTGCATCTTTCAATTTGGAGGTTTCGTAAATGACTTCATTCTGTTTGGTTTTTAGATTCTCTGAATACAAAATCATAGCTGCTGTTACCGTTGGGTCGATATAAGTGTTTTGGGAAAAGCTCATCGTTCCCCAAAAAGAGAAAAGCAGCATTATTATTTTTAGATTAAACTTTTTCATATAGCTCTTGTTTTTGATTGATTAATTCTGAAAAACTGATATTTTGATCTTCTAATTCCCGTGAGATGATTTTGAACACATTTTTTTCTTTGTGTTTTTTCTTCATCCTTTTGTAAAAAGAATTTATTTTGTTATCTAAAGGATTTTGGTAGAGATTAACTAGAGAAACCAAATTTTCAAGGCTATCTCCAAAAATTTTTAAATCATCAACAATCTTGCGTAAGGCTTCATCATAGTTTCCGTATTTCTGAACATAATATTCAATTGCTGATTTTTCAGGTTTTTCAGTGGTATAAGTCAAATACTGCTCCAATGAAACTTCATTTCCATAGACTTCTCCTTTAGAACCTCTTTTCAGGTAAAATTCTTTGAATCGGCTTCTTCCGAATTTGTTGTTCAAGTTGTTAATGGTGAAAATTTTATTCTGTTCCACTTTATTGAGTGAAAGTAATGATGCGATTTTGTCAAAGTTATCTTTGAACTTCGTTTGGTCAAGCAAAATAAAAGTATCAGAGTTGTTGATGATGGAATCTTTTACCACTGCATTTCCAATAATATCATCGAGCTCCTGAGTTACCACGACAGCCTCTCCCCAAAATTTTCTTACCGTTTTGTAGAGATAGAGGATATAGCCTCCCATCAATTTACTGGCAATGGCTTTCCACGCTTCTTCTATGATTAAAGCTTTCCTGCGATCTTTTCTCAATCTCATTTTTTGGATAAACGTGTCCATAATAATGAGTGTGACAATTGGAAAAAGCTTCGGATTATCTTTTACATTGTCAATTTCAAAAACAATGAATGGTTCATCAAATAGACTCTCGTCTGCTTTATTATTTAGAGTGGTTCCATATCTTCCGCCTTTATAAAAATCTTTCAAAACAAATAAGAAAGTACGAAGGTTGAATTCCCTTTCGGTAATACTATGCTTCTTGTTGTTCAGATAAAGAGGAAGAAATTTATCGCAATAATCATAAAACCCGTTGAAAGAAAGTTCTTTTGCTTCCAGTTTTTCTTCGAGTTCTTTAATCTTTTTAATGATGGCTTTTCTAAAGGATTCGTTCCATTCTTCTGCGGTTTTTGGCTGTCTGATGATTTCATTGGATTTGATGAGAATCAGTTGTGTCTCGTTATAGATTTTTCGCTTTTCTACGTCACTCAATGTTTCATACGCTTCATAGACTTTATAAAATTTTTCACTGTCATAGTCGGGGTTGTTCAGGTTTTTATCGGGATGATACTCAATAGCCAACTTTCGGAAGGCTTCCTTAATTTCATCAGATTTGGCATCGAATGCAATACCAAGAATATCATAATAATTATTTCTTCCTTTAGTTTCATTCTCATATTCAGCATACAAATCTTCTTCATGAATATTGTATTTATTCAGATAGAGAATTAATTCTTCTGAACTTTTATTTTCGTACCACTGTGTTCCCGAATTAAAATACTGATGATAGTAGGACATCAACACATTGTCCAATATGGATTTCTGTGCAGATGACATTGTAGCATTGGATCCTTGCCAGATTAGGAAAATCAAATTGGTTAAAAATTCAATTTTCTCAATATTGAACTCTTCTTTATTCATCAGAAAAGGATTCATTGTTATCGGTTTTTCTTCGGTGTACTGTATGTATCGTCCTCCCTTATACTTGCAGGTTCCTGAATAGGAATCTCCTGTATCAACAATGACTACATCATAATTGTAAGTAAGATATTGCTCTATAATGTTATTCATCAGGAATGATTTTCCCGAACCAGATGGTCCTAAAACGAATTTGTTCCTGTTATTGATTCTGCCTGTTTTCATTGGTAAATCTGAAGGATCAACTTTTAGCGGAACGCCTTGTCTATCTGTAAATCTCAGATAGAAATTAGATTCTTCGTTCACGGGATAACTTTCTTTAAAAAAAAAACACAAGGCCGCTTCGCTTGTCGTCATAAATAAATCATACTCCCTTAATTCTGTTGCATTTCCTGGAATGGCAGACCGAAAAAGTTCCAACTGATTGTAAGCATTTTTGGAAACAATAATCCCTTTGGTAAACAGCTTATTTTCAATCAGGGACTGTGTCACTTCCATTTTTTCTAATGTTTCTGCGGAAAATAAAATCGAGAAATGTGCATTCACTACCAGTTGCCCATCTATAGCAATATTATGAAGCAATGTTTGAATTTCTTCTGCAATGATGGCATTAGATGGAGAATTATTGGCAGCTCCTTCATGCTTTTTCTTTTTTTTGTCTAATTCCCTTTGCTGTGGTGCTTGAAGTGGAATCGTAATAATCTGATTATAGATAATCGTTTCATAATCTTCTAGTTCGTTGATAAATGTAAAATTATCTACTGCTGTTTCTGATGCAGCTCCATTTCCTCCAAGAATAGAGTATGGTTCAATTTCAGAAGGTAAATCAATATTTTCTACATCGACATAGGAAATGTTTTTCACAAAACGATTTCCGATTTGTAAATACTCGTTGGTGCTTTTGATATTATCAAATGTTGGAACCTCTGAAAATTTCATCGACAAAACTCCTGAAATATAATATTCAAAATCTTTTTCAAATAAAAACTGGGGTTCACAATTTTCTTGCTTTAGAAGCATAAATACTTTCTGACATTTATCACGAAGTTCTTTGTAGTTTTTTTCTGAAAATGCCGAAGTTCGGCCTGCTTTTTTCTTTGTTTTATCTTGAACAATATCCGTAAACAGCAATACCGTTTCAATGGTTTTGAAAAGTCGTCTATCAAAATGCTCTGAATATTTTTGCTGAAGAAACTGGTTAGATGGTTCTGCGGTATATTTCTTTTTTGAAAAAATATCGAGTTTCTGAACAATTCTTCCTTCTCCAATAATCGATACAGCTTGATTTAAAACCGTATGGAAATTCAGGTAATTATCGGGATCGGCTGAATATTGTTCGACCATATTTTTTATTTTAATCCCAATAATTGGGTTTCCAAATTGACCAAAAAGTACATCGAAATCCCAATTGAAGTCTTTCCCATAATCGTAGCCGATAAATGGAATATCAAATGCTTGTTTTTTTGTTGTTGCCATGTTGCAAAAGTCTTTTGTTGTTAAATCTTTTTGGAAAAATGAATATCTGATTGAAATTTTTAGTTTTGTCATACAAACCGTACTTGTCCTGCCTTTTGAAGATGAGATAAACACCTCCTGCAGTAACTGTCAATCCTAAAAGTGAACCGAGTAAACCGAATTTGGATAATACTAATGCGGCAATGACTCCGCTACCTATAACACCAACTGCATAAAAAATGTATTTCCCTTTAAGTCCGAAGAATACAAGGGGTTTTTTAAGCCCCTTGTAAAGATAGAATCCCATATTAGGCAAAGAATGCGGTGACAAACTCCGGAACTACAATGAGGAAAATCATTGCTCCTCCATAACCGAGAATTTCTTTGTTCACATCCTGGTCGCCATTCGTCCATTTGTTGTACACTCGAAGACCACCAATGAAACCCACCAATCCGCCGACTGCTTTCAAAATCAGTTTAATCGGATCCCAATAATCTTTGATGTCACTTGCTGCATTGGAGATGGCTGTTGCACCTCCTTGTGCAAAGGC
>JAYRDY010000169.1:0-4723 GCA_041909215.1 Cloacibacterium sp.
ATTTTAAGTTCTGCTAAATCTTTATTTTTAGAAGAAGATTTTCTCACCAAAACATCTTGCGGAAAATCTCTTTCCAAAACGGCAGAAACTTCTATATTTTGAGGTAAAATAGTAGGAACATCTTTCAAAGAATGTACTGCAATATCTATCTCATTATTGAGCAAAGCAATGTCTAAATCTTTGGTAAAAACTCCCGTAATCCCCAATGAATAAAGCGGTTGGTTAAGATTTTTATCTCCAGAAGAAAGCACAGGAACCAGCGTGGTTTCGTAACCTAAATTTTGTAATTTTTGTTCTACTTCTTTTGCTTGCCACATTGCTAATGGCGAATTTCTGGTGCCTATTCTAATCATTATAAAATTTTATTGTATTGAAAATTCGTAAATCCCCAATCGTAAATCTAAAATCTACTGATGTTTTTTATTAAATTCCTCTTTCGGTTGTTCTACCAAAATTTCGTTCATTAATTTCGTTACTTCATCAGCACGAAGAGGATTTTCAATAATATATTTTGCGAACCTATTGGTAATTTTTTGTATCAGTTTCTCCGAAAGCTCCATATCTTCTACATCTACATATTTGTGTTTTCTGTGGAAGTTGTGCATTTCGTGATCTTCAATATGTTTCAGCGCTGCTTTGAATTGATGAATATTCGGAGCAAATTTTCTCTTTTTTTCCCAAGAGAGAAACTCCTTTGTCATTTCTTTAATAATTTCTTCGGCTTTAGGAATTTCCTTTTTGCGTTGCTCAATGGTTTCTTGGATATGATGAGACAATTCATCAACATCAACCAGTTTTACAGCTTCATTTTCCGCAACTTTTTTATCAACATTATTGGGGATTGATAAATCAATAACCAAAGTTTCTTTACCGTTCGGGAAATGTTTTTGATTAATGATAGGCTGCGAAGCGCCAGTTGCCACAATGAGGATATCTGTGTTTTTCAGCTCGTTTTCAAAATCATCAAAAGCAATTTGCGGAATTTTATATTTTTCGGCAATTTTTTCTGCTTTTTCAAAAGAGCGGTTTGCGATTTTTACTTTTGGTTGATAAACGTGCTTCACTAAGTTCTCGATAGTATTTTGTCCGATTTCGCCCGTTCCTAAAAGCAAAATATTTTTATCTGAAATATGGTTTTGTGTTTTCAGAATATAATGTACCGCTGCGTAAGAAACCGAAGCTGCACCGTTAGAAATGCCTGTTTCGTTTTTAATTCTTTTAGAAATTTGTATCGCCGAATTGATGGCTCTCTCTAAATAAGGATTGCTAAATCTTTTGTGTCTTTTGAAACGATTGTATGCGTTTTTAATTTGCCCAATAATTTCAAAATCACCTAAAATCTGGCTTTCTAAACCTGCAGAAACTCGGAAGAGATGTTTCAATGCTTCTTCGCTATTTTTAACATTTACGTACTGCATAAAATCCATCAACCCAATTTCTACACTTTTGCAAAACATCTCTGCAATAGCCATATAATTCTGCGAAGTGGTGTAAATTTCCGTTCTGTTGCAGGTAGAAACTACAAATGCATCACCTAGTTTTTTATCATGAATTTCATTGACAAAACTTTTCACGTTATCATCAAAAAACGCGAATTTGCTTCTCGTCTCAGCATTTGCTTTCTCATAACTTATGCTTAAAACCGTGAAGTTCTTTGTGTTGTATGTTTTTGCTAAAGAATCCATTACAAGTCTGCAAATTTAATCAATATTCTGATAAATAACCTTTAATTTTTGTCATCTATTTAATTTATAACATCAATTAAATTCTTTTGACATTAAATAATGAAAACCAATGGGTTTAATAACAAACAAATCGCCTTCAATTCTATAGCCTAATTTTTCATAAAAAGGGACTGCGTTTTCTCTGGCGTTCATCCAAATTCTAGAGAAATTTTCTTTTTTCAGTATCTTTTCAGCCTCTAAAACCAGCTGCTTACCAACACCTTTTCCTTGATGCAAATCTGCAACAGCCATGCCTCTTAGTTGTGCTATTTTTCCGTTTTTGAGAATCGTAACAATACCAATTATTTCATCATTTTCATAAAAACCTAAGTGGAAAGTGCTCTCATCAAAATCTCCACTAAATTCATGAGGCTCATTAGGTAAATTTTTTCTGAGAACAGCTCTTCTTAACGGAAACGCATCCGTTGCATTTATTAATTTAATCATCTGCAAAACAATAATTTAACCCTTAAAAAAGGAGAATAATAATAAATTTTCAACAAAACAAAAATAAAAATTAAAAATTAGAGTTTAAAGTTACAACAAGCATTCAGAATTTAATAAAATTTTAACGAAATTTTTTATTTTTCACTATTTTTAAATGCTATGAATTTCATATCTTTGTTGACTTAAAATTTACATACGAAAAATGGGATTATTTGATATGTTTACGCAAGAAATTGCGATAGACTTGGGTACAGCGAATACACTTATCATACACAATAATAAAATTGTGATTGACCAGCCGTCAATCGTAGCACTAGAACGTTCATCTGGCAAAGCTATTGCAGTGGGCGAGCAAGCAAAACACATGCAAGGTAAAACGCATGAAGACATAAAAACGGTACGTCCGCTAAAAGATGGGGTTATTGCAGATTTTGCTGCATCAGAACATATGATTAAGGAATTTATTAAACAAATTCCGAGTATTAAAGGAAAACTTTTCCAACCTTCTTTAAGAATTGTAATCTGTATTCCTTCTGGTATTACCGAGGTGGAAAAACGTGCCGTAAGAGACTCTGCACAAAAAGTAAACGCTAAAGAAGTTAGATTAATATACGAGCCAATGGCTGCTGCAATTGGGGTAGGTATTGATGTACAAAAACCTGAAGGTAATATGATTATTGATATAGGTGGTGGTACAACAGAGATTGCTGTAATTGCTCTTGGTGGTATTGTTTGTGATAAATCTGTAAAAATTGCTGGAGACGTTTTCACCAACGATATTGCTTATTATCTAAGAACGCATCACAACTTATATATTGGTGAAAGAACTGCGGAAAGAATTAAAATTGAAGTAGGTTCTGCCGTAGAAGAATTAGATGTAGATGTAGAAGATATCCCAGTACAAGGTAGAGACTTAATTACTGGTAAACCAAAAGAAATAATGGTAGGTTATAAAGAAATCGCAAGAGCTTTAGACAAATCTATCATCAGAATAGAAGATGCTGTAATGGAAACTCTTTCTCTTACTCCGCCAGAATTAGCAGCGGATATTTACAAAACAGGTATTTATTTAGCTGGTGGTGGTGCATTATTAAGAGGACTTGCAGATAGACTTCATAAAAAAACAGGTTTACCTGTTTTCGTAGCAGAAGATCCTTTGAGAGCGGTTGTAAGAGGTACAGGAATTGCGCTCAAAAACATGGACAAATTCAATTTCCTAATCAAATAATTTAAGAAACAGCTGTAAGAATGGCTTTTTTGATACGATTGTTTAGCAAGAACGGATTATTTCTGTTCTTTCTTTTCTTACAGTTAATAGCGGTAACATTGATTTTCGGTAGAAACTCAATGCAACAGTCTTATCTTGCTGCACAAACCACAGCCTTCAACGCTTGGGTTTCTGGCTATATAGACGAAGGAACCAGCTATTTGAAACTCAAACAAATCAATGAAGATTTAGTCGCTCAGAACAAAGCATTAATGATGCAGGTTTACGGAAAAGACAAATATCAAAATCCTAATTTTGTAAGAGTTACTGACACTATTGGTGGTGGACAAATCTACACTTTTGTTGATGGCGAAATTGTAAATAATAGCATTACCAGAAACGACAATTACTTTACCATAAACCGCGGAAAAAGACACGGAGTTTATCCTAAAATGGGAGTTATTGCTCCACAAGGGATTGCAGGGATTGTGATTAACACAACCAATAATTATGCATTAGTGCAATCTGTTTTGAGTGTAAATAAAATCAAAATTAATGCAGCACTCAAAAATTCTGGATTTTTCGGGACATTAACGTGGAGAGGAGATAATTCTAGAACCATGCATTTGTCTGATATCCCGAAATATGTGCCTATAAAAGTGGGCGATACTGTTGTTACCGACGGTAAATCTGCTATTTTCCCTCAAGGGATTATGGTGGGTAGAGTTGCAGGTTATGAAGTGGATTCTAAAACAGGATATTGGGATATCTCTGTAGAACTCAACCAAAAGATGGGACAATTACAGAAAGTTTATGTGGTAAGAAATCTCAAAAAATTAGAGCTTAAAAAAATTCAAGATACATTAGACCAAGCAATAAGAAATGATCAGTAGAAATATATTTACAGACGTACTGTTAATTGCGATACTTGTGGTATTGCAGATTTTCTTATTCAATAGAATTGATATTGCAGGCAAATTTACACCTGTAATTTATACCGTCTTTGTGCTTTTTTATCCTTTTTATAGAAATAAATTTATATTCCTTGCTTCAAGTTTTATATTGGGTTTGTCTATAGACGCTTTTTTGGGAACTTGGGGCATTAATGCATTTGCGACAACACTTATAGCATATTTCAGAACTATTATTTTTAAAACTTCTACCGAGGTTTCTTCTGATATATTCTCTTTTCATAGTTTACAGTGGTCTCAATTTTTATTTTACATTTTCTCTAGTATTTTTGTGCATCAGTTTTTAGTTCAATACATAGAATTTTTCAAGTTCAGTAGATTTTTTGAAATATTATTCAATATTTTGATGACGAGTATCATTTCTATTCTATTTG
>JAYRDY010000170.1:0-4633 GCA_041909215.1 Cloacibacterium sp.
GGTAAAACATACCATGACTTTAGCGCATTTCTACAACCACGAAAGTTGCGGACAATGTACGCCTTGTAGAGAAGGAACAGGATGGATGTATAAAATCCTGAAAAAAATAGAAAAAGGAGAAGGCAAAATGGAGGATATTGATTTGCTTTGGGATATTCAAAGAAAAATTGAAGGAAACACCATTTGTCCACTGGGTGATGCAGCAGCTTGGCCTGTAGCAGCAGCAATTCGTCATTTCCGTGATGAGTTTGAATGGCATGTTAACAACCCAGAATTAAGTCAAACTCAGAATTACGGACTTGCACATTACGCAGATCCACTACCTGTAATAGAAAAGCAATAAGATGAAGAAGTTTTTGAAAATAAGTTTATTGTTATTCGCTAGTCATTTCGCTTTCGGACAAACGACTGATGAAGTAGCGCCTGAGAAAAAGAACTTCGGCGAAAAAGGAACAATGTTCGTTTTCTGGGGTTGGAATAGAGCTGGTTTTACAAAATCTGACATCCATTTCAAAGGAGACGGGTATGATTTTGTTTTGCATGATGTAGTTGCGCACGATAGACCTTCTGATCTAAGTTGGGATTATATTAACCCAGGAAAAGTTTCAATTCCGCAATTTAACTTCAGATTAGGCTACTTCATTAAAGATGATTTAGCAATTGTAGGAGCTACAGACCATATGAAATATGTTATGGATCAGGATCAAACAGTAGATTTTACTGGTAAAATATCAGATCCTACTTATGCTGCGATGGTACAAAACGGACAAGTAAATCTTAAAGACGAAAAATTCTTAACCTTCGAACATACAGATGGTTTAAACTACGTAAACGTTGGTATTGAAAAGTATAAAAAAATATCTTCTTCTAAAAATATAGATTTACTTTGGTCTTATGGTGGTGGTTTAGGAGTTTTGTTCCCAAAAAGTAATGTGAAACTTTTTGGCTTCGAAAGAAGTGATAGATTCCACGTTGCTGGTTTTGGTACAGACCTTAGAGCCAACATTAATGGTATCTTCTGGAAAAGATGGATGGCAAGAGTAGAAGGCAAAATAGGCTATATTAATATGCCAGACGTAAAAACAACCCTTAATAATAAACCAGATAAAGCATCACACGATTTCTTTTTCGGGCAAATCAATTTTGGGATTGGTTACGTTTTTAACCTTAAGAAAAAATAAGATTTTAATTGATTTTAAAATATAAATTCAACTCATAAATAAAGAAAATGAGCGAAGAAATTAAAAAATTTAAAATAACAATAGACGGACAAACCACTGAGGTTGAGCCAGGAACAACGATTCTGAATGCAGCCCGTCAAATTGGTGGAAAATCTGTTCCGCCAGCAATGTGTTATTACAGCAAATTAGAAAACAGTGGCGGTAGATGTAGAACTTGCTTAGTAGAAGTTTCTAAAGGCTCTGAAGCAGATCCTAGACCAATGCCAAAATTAGTGGCAAGTTGTAGAACTACCGTAATGGATGGTATGGAAGTTAAAAATCTTACTTCTGAAAAAACGCAGGAAGCCAGAAAAGCGGTTACTGAGTTTTTATTGCTAAACCACCCATTAGACTGCCCAATTTGTGACCAAGCTGGGGAATGCCACCTTCAGGATTTAGGTTATGAGCACGGCAACCAACTTACCAGAACTGAGTTCGAAAGAAATACTTATGATGCTGATGATTTGGGACCAAACATAAAATTGAACATGAATAGATGTATTCTTTGTGCAAGATGTGTATTGGTGGCTAATCAGTTAACTGAAAAAAGAGAACACGGTATTCTTTTCAGAGGAGAAAAAGCTGAAATTTCTACTTACCTTAACAAAGCTTTAGATAACGATTTTATTGGTAATGTAATAGATGTTTGCCCTGTAGGCGCACTTACAGACAGAACTTCTAGATTTGCCAGCAGAGTGTGGTTTACAAAACCTGTAGATGCTACTTGTACTTGTTCTAAATGCTCTGGTAAAGCAGTTCTTTGGATGAAAGGAGACGAAATCTTAAGAGTTACAGCCAGAAAAGACCAATACGGCGAAGTAGAAGAATTTATCTGTAACGAATGTAGATTCGATAAAAAAGATGTAAAACATTGGAATATTGAAGGCCCAAGACACATCAGCAGACATTCTGTAATTTCTCTTAACCACTATGAAAAGCCAGAATATTATCATATTCTTAATGAAAACCCAGCCGCTAAAGACAAAGCTGTTATTGATAGGGTTACAGATGAAGATCAAAAGACAGTTTAAATCATTCCAAATTCTGAAAAATTTAAAAAATGGATTTAATTACATTTAAAATCATATTGGTAGTTTCTCTTTTTGCAGTTTCTTTAGGAGTTGCAGCCTACTCTACTTGGGGAGAAAGAAAAATTGCAGCTTTGCTACAAGACAGAATTGGGCCAAACAGAGCAGGACCATTGGGGATTTTACAACCCTTAGCAGATGGTGGCAAACTCTTCTTTAAAGAAGGTTTTGTACCAGACAGCGCTCAGAAATTCTTATTCTATCTCGGGCCTGCAATTACAATGTTTATTTCATTAATTACAGGAGCGGTAATCCCTTGGGGGAAATCTTTAGAAATTGCAGGTACTTCTTTTGATGTACAAGTGGCAAGTCTAGATATTGGCGTACTTTATTTAATGGGTATGGTATCAATTGGTGTTTATGGAGTAATGATTGGGGGCTGGGCTTCTAACAACAAATATTCTCTTATTGGTGCAATACGTGCATCATCACAGATGATTTCTTATGAATTAGCAATGGGGCTTTGTTTATTATCTATCATTATGATGGCTAATAGCTTAGACCTTAGAGCAATTACAGAACAACAAGGTACTGGCAAAATTTGGGGCTTATTAAGTGTTGATGGAATGAATTGGAACATCTTCTATCAGCCTATTGCATTCATTATTTTCTTAGTCGCAGCACTTGCCGAAACCAACCGTCACCCATTCGATTTACCTGAATGTGAGGCTGAATTGGTAAATGGTTATATGACAGAATATTCATCGATGAACTTCGGACAGTACATGTTCGGGGAATATGTAAATATGTTTATCTCTAATGCTTTAATTGCAACACTTTTCTTCGGAGGCTTCAACTATCCTGGTATCAACTGGGTCTATGAAAACTGGGGAGAAAACTGGGCGGGTATCATCAGTATTTTAGCATTTTTAGCTAAAGTAATCGTAGGGATTATCATCTTTATGTGGATTAGATGGACAATACCAAGATTTAGATATGATACTCTAATGCATTTAGGTTGGAAAACATTAATCCCACTTGCATTGGTAAACTTGTTGATAACTGCAGCAGTTATTTTGATTTTTAATGCTTAATTAGAACATATAAAACAGCAAAACGCCCATTGGCTAATGCTTAAATAAAATATATTCAATGAAACTAACAAACAGGTCTAAAGTAGTCTCAAACAAAAAGATGAGCTTCAAAGAAAAGCTTTATCTACCTGCAATTATTCAGGGAATGGGGATTACCTTAAAACACGCTATAGAAGGTCCGAAAGGAAAGGTTTTTTCTTATCCTGAAGTACAAAAGCCAAGAGCTACTGTATGGAGAGGACAACACGTACTGAAACGTGATGAAGAAGGTAGAGAAAGATGTACAGCTTGTGGTTTATGCGCTGTTGCTTGCCCTGCAGAAGCCATCACCATGAAGGCTGCTGAAAGAACCAAAGAAGAAAAACATCTTTACAGAGAAGAAAAATATGCTGAGATTTATGAAATCAATATGCTAAGATGTATTTTCTGCGGAATGTGCGAAGAAGCTTGTCCTAAATCGGCTATCTATCTTACCGATAGATTGGTAGATGTAGAAAGCAACAGAGGATCTTTCGTATATGGTAAAGATAAATTGGTGGAAGACGTAAACCACAGAATAGATATTACAGACAGACAGTCTGAGAAACAAAAAAAAGCAGTTAAATAATGGATCAGATACTATTTTATTTATTTTCTGCATTAGCATTAGGCAGTGCATCGTATTTTGTGTTTGCTAAAAACCCATTATATTCTATTTTATCACTTATCGTAACTTTCTTTACCATTGCGGCGTTGTACATTTTACTGAATGCTCAGTTTCTAGGCATTATCCAGATTATTGTTTACGCAGGTGCAATCATGGTACTTTTCTTATATGTACTCATGATGCTTAATCTTAATAAAGAAGATGAAAGTAAGAAAAACACCATCAACAAATTTGTTGGTATTATTGCCGCAGGCATTTTATTCATCGGTATGTTAGGTGCATATAAAGGTTTAAATAGTGGTGTTGCCACTCAAGATATAGACGTAAGTGTTGGGTTAACCAAAAACTTAGGTAAACTATTGTTTAATGAGTATGTATTGCCTTTTGAACTGGCTTCAATTCTTATTTTAGCTGGTATTGTAGGGGCTGTATTAATTGGTAAAAAAGATTTATAAATTATGGAGGCAACTAATACATTTATACAAAATGTACCTTTAGAATATTTTATTATTCTGAGTTCTATTTTGTTTTCTTTAGGCGTACTAGGCGTTTTATTAAGAAAAAATGCAATCATCATTTTAGGATGTGTAGAGTTAATGCTTAATTCTGTAAATCTTTTATTGGCAGCTTTTTCTACCTATAAAG
>JAYRDY010000171.1:0-4599 GCA_041909215.1 Cloacibacterium sp.
GCGCTGTATCTACGCCTCTTTCATCTAAAGAATTATAATGAACAAAATCATAATTTTGAAGGGGTTCTTGTTGAATTAAGTCTTGTAAAACCTCTTCATTATTCACTTCACATAAACCTACAATCATTGGAAGCACCTCTTCTTGTTCTTCTATTAACCTAAAAACATTAGCAATTTTATGCAGTTTATTCTGATACTTTCTTTCGTCCCAATTCTTAAATCCTGAAATTGTAGGATCTAATTTATGCTTTGGTTTCGGGTCTGGAGAGAATAAATTTTCAACATTATAAAATAGTATAAGTTCTTTTTTTATATCGTTCTCCATAACCTTACCGTTTTTGGGATTGTAAATTTAGTAAAAATAATTTATTATGATTAAAAATTTTTTAATAAATCTGGGCGTTTATTCTTTGTTATCTCCAGTGCTTTTTCATGGCGCCATTCTTCTATTTTGCCAAAATTACCACTTAATAAAACCTCAGGAACCTTCATCCCTTTATAAATTTCTGGTTTTGTGTAAATTGGCGGAGACAATAAATTGTCCTGAAAACTATCTGTTAACGCAGATTGTTCATCATTAAGCACACCCGGGAGAAGACGAATAATTGCATCTGCAATAACGCAAGCCGCCAATTCGCCGCCTGTAAGCACATAATCACCAATAGAAATTTCTCTGGTAATGTGCAATTCTCTAATTCTTTGGTCTATCCCTTTATAATGCCCACATAAAAGTATAAGATTCTTTTTTAAAGAATATGTATTTGCAATTTTCTGATTAAATGTTTCTCCGTCTGGCGTAAGATAAATAACATCCTCATAATCTCTTTCTGATTTTAATTGAGAAATGCATAAATCTAACGGTTCGCATATCATTACCATTCCTGCACCACCTCCGTATAACGTATCATCTATCTGGCGATGTTTATTGAAGGCAAAATCTCGAACATTATGAAAATGAACTTCTGCTAAACCTTTTTCCATGGCGCGTTTCAGAATAGAAGTCTTGAACGGACTTTCCATTAAATCTGGCACTGCACTTATAATATCTATTCTCATTGTTCGGTTTTATTTTTTTTATTTGGTATGATAATTAATCTTAATGAAGAATCTTTGTTGATGTAGCTCCACATCCAATTGAAGAAAATCGCCAGTTTGTTCCTCACGCTCAAAATCAGCATAAGATGCAAAAACATCCAAAAATACCAAGCAAAAATCCCTTGAAATTTAAACTTCGGCAAATCTACAACGGCTCTATGTTTACCAATGGTAGCCAAACTCCCCCGGTCTTTGTATTCATATTCTTTCCAGTCGTTTAAAGACTTTCTGAGTAAGTTTTTGGCAAGATTTTTTCCTTGATTAATGGCTACATTCGCTACCTGAGGATGCCCATTAGGATAATTGGGCGTTTCCATATAAGCAATATCGCCAATGGCAAAGATATTATCAAAATCTTTAATTTTATTGTACCGATCTACAATATATCGGTTGTTTTTAACGGATTCTTCACTCAATCCATCAATAATATTTCCTGTAACACCTGCCGCCCAAATTACATTATTGCTTGGGATTTTCGTACCACTTTTAAGAAAAACTTTATCATTATCATAATCTACCACTCTATCATTCGAAATGAATTTTACGCCTAAATCTTTCAAATATTTTTCAGATTTTTCCTGAGCTGCCTCACTCATTACAGAAAGAGGTTTTTCGGTAGAGCTTACCAAGATAATATCCAAATCATCAAAATTCATCCTTGGATAATCTCTCGGCAAAATGTCTTTTTTCATCTCAGCAAAAGCTCCTGCCAACTCAACGCCAGTTGGCCCAGAACCTACGATTACAATATTCCAATTTCCGTCATCACTTTTACTTTTTTCGATGATTAATTTCTCGAAAGTAAGCAAAACATGATTTCTAATAGAAATTGCTTCTTGAGTATTCTTCATCCCAAAAGCCAAACTTTCCATTTTTTGATTTCCGAAAAAATTGGTTTTACAACCCGTTGCAATCACCAATTTATCGTAATGAAAAGTGTGATCTTCGGTAATAATTTTATTTTCTGAAGGCAAAATTTGTTTCACCTCCGTCATTCTAAATTGCACGTTTTTAGAACGTTGAAATATTTTCCTGAACGGAAAAGAAATATTAGACGGCTCTATTCTACCGCAAGCGACCTGATAAAATAATGGCTGAAACATATGATGATTGGCTTTATCAATCATGACTACTTTTTTCTCAATTTTTCCATTGAGTTGTTTTGCGAATTGCAAACCTGCAAAGCCACCACCTATTACAATTATTTTATCTCTTATTTCCATGTTACTTCGCAAAATTAATGAATTAATTTTTATTAAAATCTTATAAAAAAGCGCTTTTTCCAAAATTGAAAAAAGCGCTACTCATTAATTTTTATTGTTTTTATTTTATTGCAATTTCTTTCGGAATTTGTTTTGCTTCCGCAGGAATATCTCCTGTTAATGTTTTCATGAAACTTGTAATTTGGTTTACCTCTGCATCAGACAAATCTTTATTAAGTTGTACTTTAGCCATTATTTTAACGGCTTCGTTAATATCTTTTACGCTACCATCATGGAAATATGGATACGTTTTTTCAACATTTCTTAAACTTGGCACTTTAAACATAAATTTATCTGCTTCGTTTTTAGTAACATCCATTCTACCATTATCAATTTTGGTACTTTTTGTATATTTTTCATAAGGTTCATATACACCAAATTTCTGATAAGATTGTCCACCAACTGTTGCACCGTTATGACAAGAAGCGCAGCCAACATCAATAAATTTTTTCATACCAGCAATTTCTTCGTTAGTTAAAGCATTGGCATCTCCTTCCATATACTTATCAAATCTAGATTTAGTCATCAAAGTTCTTTCGAATGCTGCAATTGCTTTACGCATATTGATAAAATTAATAGGATCTTTATCATTAGGAAAAGCTTTCTGGAAAAGTATTAAATAAAAATCTGTTTTTTTGAGTCTGTCTATCACTTCATTTTCGCTAGGCATTGCCATTTCTGCTGGGTTCATCACTGGTCCACCAGCTTGTTCTTCCACATCTTTTGCTCTACCATCCCAAAACTGAACAAAATGCGCTGCTGCATTAAAGGTGGTTGGGGAATTTCTACCGCCTTTACCACCATTATCACCCGTTGAAAAAGATTGATTATCAACTCCATAAGTATTGAGACTATGACAACTATTACATGAGTTATGCCCCGTAGAAGACAATCTGGTATCATGGTAAAGCACTTTACCCAAATAAATTTTATCTGGAGACTCTGGGTTATCTGCATTATAAGCCACATCAGAAATCACTCCAAATGTTTTAGAAGCCAGCTCTTGGTCTGGATTTAATTGTTGAGGAGCCTTCCCAAAATCTATACTTACATCATCTTTATTTTTAGAACAATATGCAAACAAACTTGCTACAAAAACGGTAAGAATAATTTTATTAATTTTCATTTCATTAAGATTTACTTTTAAATTTATGAAATATCAATCTTAGATTTTATTTAAAAAATCTATTTATATAATCAACACAAAATCAAATTATTATGATTTTTATCATATCTTTTTAATGAAAAACGTCAACTTTATTTATTTTAAACATCAGAATTAAAAAAGGCATTAGTGAAATCTATTTCATCAGAAACAAATTAAATTTTTTAGTTTTGCAGAATTCTATGACCAAACTGAACACAAGCCCCAAAAAGAGAAAAAAAATACATCATAAAAGACGTAAGAATTATAACTTCCGTCGTTATTTTTTGTTGGCAATTCTTTTTATAAGTTTAGTATTTACGGGTTTTTATCTTAAAAATAAAGTTTCTTTTTATTACGCAAAATATTTTGAGAAATCTGTCCATAAAAAGCTTAAAAACTCAACGGAAGAAGCTGCAAGAATTGATAAAATTGTTACCGAATATAATGACAAGATTTTCGGGTTTGATATTTCTCATTATCAAAGAAAACAAGACATTAATTGGGATAGTTTAACCATTGCGAATGGCTCTATAAAATTAGATTTTGTAGTAATGAGAGCTACAATGGGCAACAAAAGAAAAGACAAACATTTTGATGATTTTTGGCAACTTGCCAAAGAACGCCAACTTACAAGAGGCGCCTATCATTTTTACCGTGCAGACGAAGATCCTGTAATACAGGCCAATAATTTTTTGGAATCGGTAAAACTAGAAAAAGGCGATTTGAGACCTATTTTAGATCTGGAAAAAGTACCCAAAAGAAAATCTAAAGAACAATTGATTGCTGATGTAAAAGTTTGGCTTAAAATCGTAGAAGAAAAATATGGCGAAAAACCCATTATTTACACCTATTATTACTATTACAGAGATAACTTGAAGGGTGATTTTGATGATTATCCGCTTTGGTTAGCCAATTACAATGATGTCCTCACTCCTTCGGAAGAAGATGATTGGCAAATGTGGCAATTCACTGAAAACGGTATTGTAAAAGGAATTAATGTAAAAGTAGATCTTAATATTTTCAACGGGAATTTTTGGAGCTTTAATAAATTGAAGCTCAATTAACGATATATTCATTTAAAAAATAAAAGCGTAT
>JAYRDY010000172.1:0-4568 GCA_041909215.1 Cloacibacterium sp.
ATCCTTTTGATTTGAATGATTTGTCTGAAATAAAGTGCAGAGTTTTTGGAGATTTTTTTAGTCATGATTTCACAGCTAAAGTTTTCAAAATTGAAGATTTCTACTTTGCAATTGTAGAAGAAAAGAGAGATATTACGGTTTAATTGTTTTTTATGCTTTGAAAAAAAAATAGCCTCCGAAAAATATCGAAGGCTTTAGATTTTATGTAGGCAATAAAATTATTCTTCTACAACTTCTGCTTCAGGAGCGTTTTTCTTTACAGATTCTATCCCGTTTTCTCTTGCAGCAACAGATTCGTATAACTCGCTAGTGCCAATTACTTGTCCGTTTCCTGCTTTTAAATTGAACATTGGTTTCCCGTTGGTAGATTCTTTTCTTTCGTATTTAGCATCATCAGGAGCATTTTTCTTTACAGAATCTATTCCGTTTTGGCAAGCTGCTTTTGTGGTGTAAACTTCGCTCGTTAAGATTACTTGGCCGTTGCCAGCTTTTAAATCAAATTTAATACCTGTTGCGGTATTTCTGATAACAAATTTTCCCATAATTTTATGTAATTTAGATGTTATCAAAGTTAATAAAAATAAAAAAAATCTCAATACTTAAATTGAGATTTTTTTTGATTTAAGGGTAAAATATTAATAATCTTCGTTATTGTAAGAGTCTTCGCCAATATTCCATGTAAGTCCAAATCTTAAGGTATTATCAAGCGCAGAGTTTACTTTTGATGTATTGATGAGGTAAGACAAATCTAACCCAAAAGATTGGTATTTAAGCCCAATACCTACCGTGGCGTATTGTCTTGCACCTTGCACTTCACTTTCATGAAAGTAGCCTGTTCTTACTGCAAATGCATTATCATAAGAATATTCTAAAGAACCGCTGTACATAATACTTTTTTCATTTTTAAAAGACTTGCCAATCCCTTCCATAACGCCAACATTCGGCACATCATATCTTGGTCTTTGTTCACCAGAAGGTAGAAGATCATAGCCAATAAGTTCTGGCCCAGGTACTAAAAGTTTAGAAGCTTCTGCGGTAATCCCAATTTTATTAACTTCATCTAAAAATAAATCATAACCTGCGCCAATTCTTAGGGTTGTTGGCAAGTAAGAACGAGATTCTTCGTCGCCTGTATAATCTAATCTAGGGCCTAAGTTTTGTACTGCCCAACCTGCTCTTACTCTTCCTTCATAATCGCCAAAACTTGGGAATTTTGGTGTTTGTAAAAATCCTGATACATCTACAGAGAATGTATTGGCAGCTTTAAGAGTTGTATCTGTATTGAAACCTCCAGATAAATCTGAACGGATGAATCTACCAGTAACTGCCATAGAGTAGATGTCTGATAATTTAAGTCCGTAAGCTACATCTATAGAGAATTCATTTGGTTTTGCGGTACCTCTTTGTTGTACTTCGCCTCCTACTAATTCTGTTAAATCTACTTCTCCCATGTTGAAATAGTAGATACTTGCACTAAGAGAAGATCTTTCGTCATCACCCAATAGAGTGCTGTAAGCAGCATACAATAAAAAAACATCATTGGTTAATTTACTCATGTATGGTGTGTAATTTACGGCTACATTAGAGGTGCTTCTGCTGAAAGGGTATTTAGAAGCATTCCAAAATTGCGAAAATGCATCGGCAGAAGTTGCTACCCCTTGGTCTCCCATACCTCCAGCTCTTGCATCTGGTGAAATTCTTAGGAATGGAGCGCCTGTAAGTACAGGGCCTTTATTTTGTGCCATTGCGAAGCTACACAGACCTATGCCAATTCCTAAAGCTAATTTTCTTGTAAATTTCATGTTGTATTTTTTTATCTTTTTTCTCTATTTTAAAATTACTAATTTTTCTACGGAGCTTGCTGTCCCTTTGCATTTGTCTTGGTTCTGACTTTTCACCAAGACTTTATAAATATATGTTCCTTTACCTACTGGCGAACCGTAATCATCATTCCCATCCCATTCTATTGCAGTTCTGTTTGTTCGGTAGCCTTCCATAAAAGGGTTTGATGAAACAACAGAAGAAATGGTTCTCACTAGTTTACCTGTAATGGTAAATACCTGAACGTTAACATCTAAGATATCATCACAATTGTGTTCAAACTGTATATACGTTTTATTGGTAAAAGGATTCGGCCAATTTAGTAATTTATTTACAATTAAATTGTCTTGCGAAGGATCTTTTACTATAAAATTTAACGTTTGAGTTGTAGAATTATTGTTGATATCCCAAACTTTAAATGTTAATTGATGTGCGCCTGGTTTCAAATTTTGGAAAGGGTAGAGTACAGAACCTTTCTGATAATCTAAAAATGATGTGTTAATACAGCCATTCCCAGAACCTGGTGTGTAGAAATCATTAAGTACAGTGGTGTTAATTACTTCACCGTCTAAAATCACTGTTATATCATGTCCAATGCCAGAGCCAGTAGAGTTAATACCTGTATCATCGGTAACACAAGCAAGAAGGTTAGGATTGGTGTTGGTAATACCGCCATCTACGAAATTGGTATTGTTGAGGTATAGCTGTACTTTAGGAGCTGTATTGTCATTAAGCCCAGCAGGATTAATATCTCCAATTTTTTGAGTTTTATTATTGAAAACATCAAAAACATTATTATCCGCATAAGCTAAAATTCTACCATCTCCAACGGTGTAATTAATGTCTTTAGGCATGTAAAATTCTACTGTAAAAGTTCCGTTGGTTACCGTTCCAGAAGCTTTTACAATAGGGCTGCCTTCTTCAACATAATTTAAAATAGGAGTTAGAGAGCCATCATTGTTTAAAGTCTTTTTGTTTAATTTTTTATCAAAAATATTGATGACTACTTTACCGTTGAAGGTATTATTCAGTGTGCCATTATCATTATTAATACGTCCCGTAATTTTAACAAAATCTAAGGCTCTTAATTGTCCTGAAACAGGAGATTCTATATTATCTATGATAATTAAATTTTTGGGTCTGCTTAGTTTTAATGCAGGGTCTCCTAAAAGGTTAACCTTTAAATGATTAGAGTCTGTTCCGTATTCGCGTTTTGCAGCTAAAAAAGCATCACCAATAGCAGAAAAATCATTATTTGTAAGGTTAAATAAATTTCGTGTAAATTTTTCGGTAAATAATCTGCCATAAATGGTTGCAATGGCTCTACTAGAAGTAATCATAGCATTTGCACCACCTTGTGGTAGTTTTATCATTTGTTCGCCAGCAGAAGAAGTATTGTGATCGTCCCACAAAGTAAATTCACAAGTAATGGTACTTACAAACGGGAATCTGCTGTATGCGTTATTGAAATTATTAAATGAGGTAATATCTTGTATTGTAAGAACTCTTTCCTGAGCCCAGCCGTTAATACCGCCATGCCCGAAATAGTAAAGGTATAAACTATTGCTCATGGCATTGGTAATGGCTTGGTTTACTTGCGGATATCTTTGTCCGCCCGCTGTACTTTGTGCAGGGAAAGAGTCTAAGTATAATTTTTTAATATTATACTCAGGTTTGTCTGTGCTTCCTTCGAAAGTGTTAACCAAAACAGTGTTTACCACATCATGGAAAGTGCCATTAAGATAAGGGTTTGTGCTGCTAGTAATTCTGCTATCCTGATCGTCATCAACAACAAAATTCATTTTCATTCTCCAGTCTCCAAAAGGGGTAGATTGGCCAGGGTTGGCGTTGTAATAAGATAGGGTTTTATCTACTAAGTTTTTGGCTTCGGTAATATTTTCTGCGGGCAATCTTCCGATGGCCAAATCAGGGAAAACCGCGTAGATGTAGCTTGATGATTGTGGAGCCGTCATCGCGAAATAATCATCAGTAACGAAGGATGCTTCAAAATTTTCACTAAAATCACTCTGATAACTTGGGATAAAGTTTTTCTTAGTGGTGGTTTTATTTCGGAAATCAAAAGTAGTATCTCCTAAAATTAAAACATATTTTAGACTTCCTTCAGGAGTGTTGAGTTTTGTGATGAAATCTCTTATGCCTGTAATGTCTTGGCTTCCTGAACTGAATTCATTGTAAATTTTCTTTACATCAACCACTTCTGCACGATAATTTTTGTTGTTACGGTAATAATTAGCGATTCTTTCTCCTTGTGCTAAAAAATCTTTTGTGGTAATTACCAAATAATCAATGTTTTGAAGTGATGACAAGTCCTGATTTTCAATTTTTTCAACAAAAATAGGTTCATAGGCTGCATTATTTTTAAATGCAACGAATTCATTATTAAAATAAAGGCTTGATGCATTGTAGCCAAAAGAAAACTGTGCACCAGAAGCTTTATTGGTGATTTTTTTTGCGTTGGTAACATCAGAAACGTCCCAAACTTGTTCTAGATTTGTGCTATTATCAATGGTGAAGCCATAAGTATCTCCTGAACCTTCAATTATATCAAAAACTCTGAAATTCATTTGGGTATCATTGTATTTCAGATCTTGTTTATATTGCACTTCAGCATAGTCTATATAATATGCAACAAGAGGATTGCTAGAGGTAACATTATAATCAATCTTAATAGAATTTCCGCTGATATTGTTGGTGTATATCTCCCAAGGAATTTCTTTAATCTTAAT
>JAYRDY010000173.1:0-4557 GCA_041909215.1 Cloacibacterium sp.
ATCAATTTCGTACCCAATTCCGAATATATCAAGCATTTCTGCGGCCTGTTTCATTATGGGCAAATCGGAATCTGAACCCATAACAATACTAACTAGCTTTATTTTCATAACTATCTTTCTGTTATTCACTGTCTATAAAACAACAACTTAAAAATCAAAAATATCTCCTAAAAGTCCTTTTCTTTTTTTGTAGCGAGAATCTCCTTCCTTAGGATAATACTGTTTGCCTTGAAAATTTTCATCCGGATATTTATTTATATTTTGCGAAGAGCGCTCGATTATTTTATCGAGTTCGCCACGGTCAAGCCAAACACCCCGGCAATCAGGGCAGTAGTCTATTTCTACTCCACTACGGTCGGTCATGACCAAATTTACGTTACAATTGGGACATTTCATATTAATAAAATTTTAAAAATTATTTTGGGGGATTTATTTTTTTATTTACCAACGAGTCCAATCTTGATTTTGACTTATCTATAAGGGAGTCCAAGTCTTTAGCCTTTTCACTTCCTGTGTTTATAAGTGAGTCAAGTACCAACACTTTATCGATCTCTTTGTTTATCAAAGAATCTAACGATTCTGTTTTATTCAGCAACTTGTCAATCTTTTCATCTACTTTTCTGTTCAAATCTCCGCAGGAGATAAAAATACCTGCTGTCATTACAACCACAAGAATAATACCTATTGTTTTTGTCATAATCCAATTGGTGTTAAATTTATACTAATTTAAGGGCTATTGAGCCAATATTATTGTTTATTTTCCTAATGAATGAAAGAAGTTTATACTAAGCCAGGTTCTGTTTCTTGGGTTTCCACTGACAAATGAATCCAACCTATAATCGATGCCGATTTCTACATCATTTAAAGCTGAAACCGAATATCCCAAAAGTACAACTCCTCTTACTTCCAAATCGTAATCAACTCCCTGCAAAGAATTAAGATATTCGTTGTTGATTTTAAGATAAAATTCATTTACGTCGATCGACTGTCCTTCTAAAGGAATTTCGGATGATATTCGGTAACGGAGTCTAAATTCAGTATTTTCATTCTTTTCGAATGTTTGGTCCTGTGTGCCATCCGAAAGCTAGGAAACTTTTTGCTAAAACCAATCTGTTGTATCGCTCTGTTTTTAAATTTATCATCTTCAATTCTTAACAAATACCCTCCACCAACTGTGATATTTGTAGCAATTCGTTTTGTAACTATCAGAGATACATCTGTGAGTAAATAATCATATTTAAGTACTTGTTTATAAATAGATTGCCTTGATTCAAGCTTGAAATTTGTAGACCAGTTCCCAGGAATTTTTTTGTGCAAATTTATTGACGGAATAATTCCATACTGATAACTGCTTTGTGCATTACTAATAGCCGATAGTGCACAAAAGATGAATATGATTGGGATTTTTTTCATTTTTAATAAATTTTTAATAATCAATAGTATCATTTCTTCTTGAAATTATTTCGTTGCTTTGCAAATACTCGCCTGTTTCTGAAAACAAGTATTCGAGCATAAGATAATTACCATCCATTTTAGTCGAGATTACAACTTCATAGCTTATTGTAATGCCCTCAGAATTATTCCTGTTTTCTCTCAAAAACATCAAAACTAAATTTCTATCTCCGGCATATTGTATTTGAACTTTCTCAATTTTGTATTTTTTGTGTCTTTGGCTTAAAAACCCCGATATTTTTGAAAATGTGCTATCAGGTATTTTGTTTGATTTTACCTCTATTTCAACATCTTGAAATATTCCTTTATCAGAAAACTCGATGCTGTACCTTTCTTTTTTATATTTTGCCTTGGACTCAATAGTTACGAGATTAAATCCTGCTTCTTTATACCATTTCACTTTTGAGTCGAAGGTCATTGAGTCAACAAAATTTAGAGCACCCGAAGGTACATCTTTTGCCTTAATGCGAAATTCTTTTTCATATTTCGCTTGGGAAAATCCATGAAAAGCAATTAGTAATATCGAGCTTAAAACAAGTACAAACCTTTTTATAACAATACTCATTTTCTTATTGCCATATACAGTTATAAATGAAGCGACACAATCAACGTCAAAGTCCTTACGGGTGTTTACCGATTTTCTTTCCATGATTTTACACTTATTAATTGTTTTACTTTTTCTGCCTTTCTTAGAGCACAATTTATCGATGATGACATAATGGTTACATGCCCCATTTTTCGATTGGGTTTAGTTATTTTTTTTCCGTATAAGTGAATCTTTACACCGTCAATTGCCAAACTCTCTGATAATCCTTCGTAAATTACCGGACCTTCGTAGCCATCAGCTCCTAAAATATTTATCATCACCGAAGGAAGTTTAATTTTTGTGCTTCCCAATGGCAAATTTAGTATTGCACGCAAATGTTGCTCAAACTGTGATGTAATAATGCTTTCAATTGTATGATGCCCACTGTTATGTGGTCGGGGAGCAACTTCGTTTACAATTACTTCGCCTTTTGAATCTATGAAAAATTCAACAGCAAGCAAACCTTCCATATTCAGTAATTCAATAATTTCACTTGCTATGTTAACTGCTTTTTCTGATTGTTCAACAGTTATTGATGCTGGACAAATTAATTCATCCACAAGATTTGCAATGGGGTCAAAATACATTTCAACCACGGGGAAAGATTTAATCTCTCCCTTTCTGTTTCGGGCTACAATTACCGATATTTCTTTTTCAATTTCAACCTTTTCTTCAATTACCGATACCCCTGAAAGTAATTTTGTCAAATCGTTTTTGCTGTTAACAACTGTAACTCCGTGTCCGTCATATCCGCCTTTCGTTAATTTTTGCACAAAAGGCAAATTAATTTCGCCTTTATCAATACCATTCAGAATAGTTGCTTTCGATTCATAGATTTTAAATGCTGAAGTTGGAATTCCATTATTTTTGTAAAATTCTTTCTGCAAGCCTTTGTCCTGAATTAACTTTAAAATATCAGGGTCGGGTGCAATTCTGAGTCCTTCTGATTTGAGTTTTTTAAGTGCTTCGATATTAACATTTTCAATTTCAAATGTCAAAATATCTACCATTTTACCAAATTGGTAAACAGAATCGAAATCAATGTTACTTCCTTTTATATAAAATGATGCAATACTTTTTGCAGGACAATTTTCATCGTTGTCTAAAACATAAGTTACCAAATCCCATTTACTAGCTTCCTGTATAAGCATTTTTCCAAGCTGCCCACCTGCAATAATTCCGAGTTTCAAATTTGACGTTACGATTTTTTCCATTTTTTAGCTCTGTTTTATTTAATTAAACAGATAATTGTTAGTTGTTTACACACAAACTTATTACTTGATCTTCGTTGTGTTTTTTACAAAAACTGCCGAAAAAGAGATAAAGTCGGCAAACTTGGATAAATAATTATCACTATCTCAATTTCAGCAGTCAATATTTTTGTTCGCAAATCAACATATTGGCTTAATTTCATGCATTTAGAAGTAGCAGTTTTTTCAATCTGCCTTCTTTATAATTTGTTTCTACTCTTTTAAAGGATTTTTGAGTGTCTCCTGTTTTTTTTTTTACAAGCATGAACTTCAACTTAAAGTAATTCCAACAAAGATACTTTAATTCTACTTAATTAATGAAGTGTAGCTTTATATTTAAGTGTTTTTAAGGAGTTTGTTAGGGCAAATCGAGATTCCATTCTTTAAAAATATTTTTTCACTCTTCAAATATCAAGAAGTTTTCAAGTTATTCACTAATGCTCACTTAGTCTTTTCTATTTTTTGCATGTTTGGTAACGGTTGCGTGTATGAAACGTTTGGCATTTCGAAGCGATTTGCTATCAAGTTACAACTACTTTTGATACGAGCTAAAACGCTTGATAAACCACTGATTGCCAAATGTTTTATACACGATGTTACCCAACGTCATTTTTTTATTTTTAAATTCATTATTAAAACATTATTAACTCTCTTTTTTCTTTTTATTTAACAACTCTCTTAGAATCCATTTTTCGATACTAATTACAACAAAAATCAATGAACCAGCTACAAACGAAATAAATAAACCTTTCCCATCGAGAGACGCTGTTCCAAACACTTTTTGCATAAACGGGGTGTATAAAAACATTGCTTGCAGAAGCATTATTGACCCAATACCCAAAAAGATAAAGCCATTACTGAAAAGACCAATTTTAAAAACCGATTCTTTCAGAGACCTACAGTTTATCAAATAAAATATTTGGAAAAATATAATAAATGTTACTGCTATACTTTGGGAACGAGCCAACGCATCTGTTTGTGCCATTCCGGTTGAAAGTGAATAAGAGTACTCCCAGCTAAAAAGCACGATAGTTCCAACTGTCATAAGTATCGAAACAAAAAACACCCTAAAAGTTACAAATCCGTTGAAAAGAGCTTCATCGGGTTTACGAGGGGGACGGTTCATTACATTAGGTTCTTTTACTTCGAATGCAAGCGGCAAAGCCAATGCTATGGCTGCAACCAAGTTTATCCACAACAATTGTACTGGCAACATAGGAAGCAATAGTTCTTTCGTTATAGGATTAAAAGGAAAGAATATAATGCCAT
>JAYRDY010000174.1:0-4539 GCA_041909215.1 Cloacibacterium sp.
CCTCTCAAACCTCTAGCTCCTAAACCTTTATCTAGTGTATAATTCACAATTTCTTCTAAAACCTTTTCCGTAAAAGCAATTTTTATACCATCTAATCTAAAAAGTTCAACAAATTGATTAATTATTGAATTTTTAGGTTCAGTTAAAATTCTTAGCATCGTTTCTTTTGTAAGCTTGTCTAAATAAGTAACGATAGGAAACCTGCCTAACAATTCTGGTATTAAGCCAAAACTTCTAAGGTCTGTAGCATTAAGTTTCTCTAGAATATATTCGTCTTGCTGTGCATTATTATGTTTTTCTGCGCTAAAACCTATGGCTTGTTTATTAAGTCTTCTTTCTATAATTTCCTTAATTCCATCAAAAGCACCACCTGCTATAAAAAGAATGTTCTGTGTATTTACTTGGATGTATTTTTGGTCTGGATGCTTTCTTCCTCCTTGTGGCGGAACATTTACAATACTCCCTTCCAAAAGTTTAAGCAAACCTTGTTGCACACCTTCCCCTGAAACATCTCTGGTAATGCTTGGATTATCTGATTTTCTTGCAATTTTATCAATTTCATCAATAAAAACGATTCCTTTTTCTGCTTTTTCAACATCATAATCGGCAACCATTAAAAGTCTTGATAAAATACTTTCTACATCTTCGCCAACGTAACCTGCTTCTGTAAGAATTGTAGCATCTACAATGCAAAAAGGAACATTTAGCTGTTTTGCTATTGTTTTAGCCAACAGCGTTTTACCAGTACCTGTTTCGCCTACCATAATAATGTTAGACTTCTCGATTTCAACAGACTTGTTTTCATCCGCATTATGCAAAAGTCTTTTATAGTGATTATAAACAGCTATAGATAACTGCTTCTTTGCTTGATCTTGCCCTATAACATATTCGTCTAGAAAAGCTTTTATTTCTCTAGGTTTTTTAAGCTCATCAATGGTTTTTGCAGGAGCAAAAGAACTTTTACCTACACTTTCTTTTACAATTGCATGTGCCTGTTCTATACAGTTCTCGCAGATAAAACCATTTTGCCCTGAAATTAAAAGTTCAACTTCATTCTTTTTTCTTCCACAAAACGAACATTGATTTGAATTCATTTTTTTCATTTTAAAAAACTCAAATTCCTTTATGAAATTTGAGTTATAATATTTTTCTAAATATTTATAATTTTTTCTTGAATCTCTTTATACTCTTCTGGTGAGAGCCTCAGCCTTTCATTACCAAAATTTAAATCTTGCATAGCATTCATCGGCACTAGATGGATATGTGCATGTGGCACTTCTAAACCAACAACCGCTACACCAACTCTTTTACAAGGTATTGCTGCACCAACTTTTTTGGCTACTTTCTGAGCAAATGCCCAAAGATTTTTAAATTCTTCAGATTCTAAATCAAATATTAAATCTACTTCTTTTTTAGGAATCACCAATGTATGCCCTTTCACCAGTGGCATTGCATCTAAGAAAGCCAAAAAATGATCATCTTCAGCGATTTTATAAGAAGGTATTTCGCCATTTACAATTTTTGTGAAAATAGAATTCATAATGATTTGATTTAAATTTAAATTCTGAAATTAAAGAGATATTTCTAACACTTCAAAAGAAAGTTTATTGCCATTAGGAAGCAAAATTTCTGCGGTTTCGCCAACAGCTTTACCCAATAATCCTTTAGCGATTGGTGTATTTACAGATATTTTACCTGTTTTGATATCAGATTCATTATCTGGAACTAAGGTAAATTTCTGCTCTTGCTTTGTTGCATTATTTTTAAGACGTACCGTACACAATATAGAAACTTTACTTGTGTCTAAAAGGCTTTCGTCTATCACTTTAGAATTTGCTATAGCATCTTTAAGCTTAGAAATTTTCATTTCTAGCATACCTTGTGCCTCTTTAGCCGCATCATATTCAGCATTTTCTGATAAGTCTCCCTTATCTCTTGCCTCTGCAATTTGTTGCGTAATCCTAGGCCTTTCTATACTTTCCAACTGCTCTAGTTCGGACTTCATTTTCTCCAAACCTTCTTTGGTTACATAATTAATTGCTTTACTCATATCTTGTATTTTTAGCTTTAGTATAAAAAAATAATCCGACCTTTGCCGGACAATATTCATTAAATTTTAGAGTTACAAAGATAACACTTATTTTGATATGAAAACAAAAATTTTAAAATCATTTCTCCCAATTTTACTGATTTTCAGTTCTTTAAAAGTCATTAATTCTTGCGCAAACAGAGATGAAACCATCTCTTGTTTCCCCAAGTCTCTTATCTCTGTACAACTCAACCTTAATCTTCCTGCCTATTATAACTTACAAAATATTGGTGGTTGGGTTTATGTCTCAGAGCAGCAATCTGGCACAAGAGGGCTTATTGTAGCTCGCACATCTAGTACTGAATTCAAAATTTACGACAGAAATGCACCACATATTTGCCCAGATCAAGAAACTACCTTGACCGTAGAAAATGGCACTTATGTAATTTGCAAAAAAGACAATCAGAAATGGTTTTTAAGCACAGGAGGAGGCGCCAACACTAACACCACTTCTAAAGGATTAGTTTGGTATTCTTACCAGTTTTCTCCCTCATCTAATATTTTAAACATTTATAACTAATATATGAAAGTAGTTTTACAAAGAGTTTCCGAAGCACATGTAAAAGTAAATTCTAAAATAGTAGGCAAAATTAATAACGGACTTCTGCTTTTAATTGGAATTGATGAATTAGACGATACAACAGATGCAGATTGGCTCATCAAAAAAATTATTGATTTAAGAATTTTCTCAGACGAAGAAGGTAAAATGAATCGTTCCGTAAAAGATATTTCTGGAGAGATTCTTTGCATTAGTCAGTTCACACTTTTAGCAGATTACAAAAAAGGAAACAGACCTTCTTATATAAAAGCAGCAAAACCAGATAAAGCCATTCCTCTTTTTGATTATTTTAAAACTGAAATCAAAAAACACTCAGAGTTGAAAGTAGAAAGCGGAATTTTTGGAGCAGACATGAAGGTGTCTTTACTTAACGATGGCCCTGTAACAATTGTTTTGGATAGTAAAACAAAAATGTAAAAAGACTAAAATAACAATGAAACATAAAGTTTATTTTAATTTCATTAATTAATATAGGATTGGTATTAGACTGCCCTACAATTAAATTTTTAGATTGATTTTGAGGCAATTCTTTAAATACAAAATCTGAAATTTTACCAGGATTATAAATTTTTAATTTCAATTTTTTCGCCAAAACAGTAGGTTCTAACACCTCTTTAGTTCTTAAAAAAAACCGTGCTAAAGCACTACTTCTTTTAATAAAGCCGAAAGCCGTTGCGCCCTATTTTTACCCTCAACCGAAAGTGATGGATTTTTACCCTCATATTGCTTCTCGCCGTGTCTCACCAAAATAAAAACAGTTGCTTTTTTCTTTATATACTTTTTTATTGATTCATTTTTAATTTTCCCAATAAAAATAGTATCAACCTTAGTTTCTTGAGCTTTGACAACGAAACTCACAACAAAAAACAATAAAAACAAAAGTATTTTTTTCATCAATAGAATTTGAGACAAATCTAAATATAATTTTTCAATAAACTGAACGACATATTTTGTCGTAATTCATCAATATCTTTGTCTCATTAAAAAATTATGTGGAAAAAATCTTTCCACCAAAACCAAAATTAATTAGTATTTTTGATGAAATTTAAGACAAAATGAGCAGTTTAGATGATAAAAAGAAAGCGCTACAATTAGTGCTTGAAAAAATGGATAAAACTTACGGCAAAGGTACCGTAATGAAAATGGGCGACAGCGCTGTAGAAGAAGTAGAAGTAATCCCAAGTGGTTCACTAGGTTTAGATATTGCTTTGGGAGTTGGCGGTTATCCAAAAGGAAGAGTTATTGAAATTTATGGCCCTGAATCTTCTGGTAAAACTACACTTACCATGCACGCGATTGCAGAATCTCAAAAACAAGGCGGTATTGCAGCTTTTATAGATGCAGAGCACGCTTTTGATGCGGTTTATGCTAAAAAATTAGGAATTGATGTAGAAAATTTAATTATTTCTCAGCCTGATAATGGTGAACAAGCATTGGAAATTGAATAAAACTTAAACCTTTCTGGAGCTATTGACATTGTTGTAATCGACTCTGTTGCAGCTTTGACACCAAAAGCAGAAATTGAAGGAGAAATGGGAGATTCTAAAATGGGGTTACATGCAAGATTAATGTCTCAAGCTTTGAGAAAATTAACAGCTACAATTTCTAGAACAAAATGTACAGTAATATTCATTAACCAATTAAGAGAAAAAATTGGGGTAATGTTCGGAAACCCTGAAACTACAACTGGTGGAAATGCACTAAAATTCTATGCTTCGGTAAGAATTGATATCAGAAGAAGTGGTTCACCTATCAAAGTAGGCGAAGATGCAGTAGGGAACCGCGTGAAAGTGAAAATTGTTAAAAACAAAGTAGCTCCACCATTTAAAAATACAGAATTCGATATTATGTATGGAGAAGGAATTTCTAAAGTTGGCGAAATTCTAGATTT
>JAYRDY010000175.1:0-4403 GCA_041909215.1 Cloacibacterium sp.
GTAGCCGAAGATTTTAGATCTTTATTTAATGGTAAGGAACAAGGGTTACTGGAAGATTATTTCGGTCTTTTTGCACAAATTCAGAAATCACCCTTTTCAAATTCTAACCTTTGCATCCCAAAAAAAATATATCAGGAATTTGGTGGCTATAAGGTGGGAGTGAAGTTAACTGAAGACAGCGATTTGTGGTGCAGAATTGCTTTGAAATATGATGTTGCTTTTTCAGTAAATGCTTTAGCAAACTATTTTGTAGCTTTGGAAGGAAGTACACATACTATATTTGAAAATAAGGATTTTGAGGTTGTAAATACGCTACAAAGTGCATTAGATAATAAAAATGTTCCCCAAAGACTAGAAAAATCTGTAAAAAAATTAATTGCATTGCAAAAATTAGGACTTATAAAACGAGGAATTCTAACTAGCAACAAAGGAAAAATTTTAAAGAATTTTCTGAATTTTTCAATCCTGAAGTATTATACTTTCGAATATATAAAGTGTGTACTTGCATTCTTGCTTCCGCATTCTGTATTTCAAAAAATAAAGTAAGTTTAAAGAATGATTTATTTTCTTTTACCCATACTAACCTTCTTTACGGCGCAACTTAAAATTCTAAACATTAAGGGCTCAAAAACGTTGGTGAAATTACTGATGGTTTCGGTTTTTATGTTTTATGCATTATTTGTTGGTTTAAGGGGGGAAGGTGTAGGTACGGATTATTACCAGTACGAAGGCTTTTTTAACGATCCGTCTTTTACGGAGCCAGGGTTTGGTCTTTTTATGAGGATTGTTAAGTTATTTACTAGTAACTTTAGTGTGTTCCTTCTACTTAACATTCTTTTCACCCTCTATCTAAGATATTATTTGTTTGATAAATTTTCGTATAATAAGGCGATTTCGTATTTGATGCTATCTGGATTTTGGCTTTTAGTGTACGATATGAATGGTATCCGCCAGGCATTGTCTTTAGGCTTTGTAGGAATTGCAGGTTATTTTGCATATAAAGAAAATCTCATTAAATTTTTAATATTTGCGGCTATTGCCAGCTTAATTCATTACTCGTCTATTGTTTTTATTCCTTTTTACTTTATTCTGAAAGTAGATATTAATAAAAGGCAAATGATTTTTTCTATATTAATATTGTACTTGCTAGCTATAGCAAATATCTCGGGGGTAATTATGGAAGCAATTATGAATTCCGGACTCAAGGGAGTTTTGGTAGGTAAAATTACCGCTTATTCGGAAATAGACCAATATAACAGGAATGCTCTACTGTCCTTTAATACTTTTCACAGGATTTTTATATTTTTTGTCATCTTCTTTACAATAGACCGAATACCTGCACCCGAAAAGTTAAAGAAATTTCTTTTAATGGCTGCCTTTCTCAATATTTCCATCTTTCTGCTTTTGAGTCGTTTCGAATTGATTGCGGTGAGAGGTTCTTTGCCTTTCCGGTATTTCGAATTGGTGTTTTTTTCTTACTTGCCCTACATCTTTAAACAAAGACAGTTGAAGTTTTTTGTACTACTATTATTATTGCTGTATGTATGCTTCCAAATATTCCAAACGCTGAATGTTTCCAGTGATGTGGACAATACCCTAATTCCTTATAAAACCATTTTTGGATAGATGAAATCAGTTGCTAACATATTGTTCTTCTTTTTGCTTAGCCTTTGTTCAAACCTGTTTGGACAAAACATCAAACTGCTGGAAAATGGCATTGTGGATTTCCAAGTGGTAATTCCGAAAAACAAAACAGAGAGCGAATGGCTTGCGGCTTTTTTGTTAAAAAAATATATAGACCAGTCCACAGGGAAGAGCGTGCCTGTGGTATATGACCATGAGCCGGCCAAACCAAAAGAGATATTGGTTGGTAAAACCAACCGCTCTTATCCTATAATTACAAAAAATCTCCAAAAAGACGCATTGGAGATTACTACAAAAGGCAGTAAAATTTACATTGCAGGAGGAGACCGCAAAGGTACTCTTTATGCTGCTTCCACTTTTTTGGAAGACTATCTTGCAATAAGAAAATATACTAAAGATTTTGAGGTAGTTCCCAACCATACATCTATTGCCGTTCCCAATGGAGTGCACCGTTTAGAGACACCCGTATTCGATTTTCGAAATGTATATTATTTGGATGCACAGGATAAAGACTATGCAGATTGGCACAAACTGAACTATACCTTCGAAGACCGCGTGAATTTTGTCCACTCTTTTAATCAATATTTGCCCGAGACATTATTCAAACAGCATCCGGAATATTTTGCATTGGTAAATGGGAAAAGGACACCCGTGCAGCCTTGCCTCAGCAATCCTGATGTTTATAAGATAATGAAGACAAATCTTATGAAAGAAATGGCAAAACACCCACACAACAAGGTTTGGTCCATTAGCCAAACTGATGACGAAACCTATTGCCACTGTAATCTTTGCGAACCAAAACATAAAGCGGGCAATGGTTTTGTAGAAACACTTATGCCGTTCGTAAACAGGTTTGCTATAGACTTTCCGGATAAAATCATAAGCACATTGGCATACCGGCAGACTATAAATCCATCAAAATTTCTAAAGCCTTTGCCCAATGTGGAAATTATGCTTTGCTATACTCACGTCAACAGGGCGTTGCCTATCGCAACAGGTCCCGATAACGCTAAAATGTTTAGGGATATTACGGATAACTGGATAAAGCAGACTAACAATATTTTTGCTTGGGATTATATCGTGAACTATATGAACACTTTATCCCCTTTTCCTAATATAAATACGCTGAAGCCCAACATCCAGTATTTTGAAGATAAAAAAATTAAAAATCTTTTTATACAGGGTACGGGTTATCAGAAAAGCGAGTTTAACGAACTCAAATCTTACCTTGTTGCCAAATTGTTGTGGAATCCTAATGCGGACGCAGAAAAAATTAAAAACGAATTCGTAAACGCATATTACGGAAATGCTGCCCCGGAGATTAAAGAGTACATTGCACTTATGGAAAACGTGGTAAAGAGAACCAATGCCATTGTAGATGTATGGGCAGAGCCCACACTTAATAAAGACAACTTTCTTTCTGTAGAATATATAAAAAAATATAGAGAAATTTTGGACAGGGGGCTCTCCAAAGTAAAAAATACGCCTTATTATGATAGAGTTCTGAAAGAAAAATTATCCGTAGATTACGCAGAACTTAAGATTGCAGGTGCTAATAATGACCGGAAAATAGACGCGGGAACAAAGAAGAATTTTGAAAATAAAGTAGATGCTTTTACCAAAACCACAAAGGAAATAGGCATTAATCTACTGAAAAACGGAGAATATACTCCAGACAATTTTTCTAAAGAAATAAAAAAATAAAATGAAAATAGTATTTGATAATATTATTTACTCTTTACAAAAGTCCGGTGGTGGTTCTGTCTATTGGACAGAACTTGTAAAGAGATTTATAAAATCGGATAATGAATTAATATTTTTCGACCAAAAAGAACCCAACGAAAATATTTTTAGAAAAACTTTAGATTTAGATAAAGTTAAAAAAGAATCTAAATGGTCTTTAGCAATAAGAAGGTATTTACCATTTACAGAGAAAATATCTGGTAAATATATCTTTCATTCTAGTTATTATCGGTATGCTTCTGCATCCAATGCTATTAATGTAACCTCAATACACGATTTTACGACTGAAAAATTTAGAAAAGGCTTAGCAAGGGAAGTTAATTTATTACAAAAAAAATGGGCTGTTAAAAAAGCTAAAGGCGTAGTCTGTATTTCTGAAAATACAAAGAAAGATTTATTATTTTTTATGCCAAATACGGACGAGAACAAAATTAGGGTAATTTATAATGGTGTAAGCAATGATTTTTTTAATATCCCAGAAAATTTTGAGATTGCTGAGAAAGACGAGAGGTTTTCAGATTTAGAAAATCAAAAATATTTGCTTTATATAGGCCATCGCACAAGTTATAAAAACTTTAATTTTGCAGTTGAAGCAGCTTCGAAATTCAAAGAGAATTTGAAATTAGTGGTGGTTGGAGAGCCTTTTACAGACGAAGAAAAGGTATATGTTGAATCATTATTAGATTATAATTATTTACAACTTAATAAATTAAATAATGAAAAATTAAATTATCTTTATAATAAAGCCTATGCTTTGTTATATCCTTCGTCCTATGAAGGTTTTGGAATCCCAATTATTGAGGCAATGAAAACTAAGTGCCCTGTAATTGCTTTTAAAAATTCATCAATTCCTGAAGTTGCCGGAGAGTGTGGCTTGCTATATGACGAAGAAAGCGCAAATTCATTGGTAGATGGTATTCTTAAACTAAGAAATGTTGAGTTAAGAGAAAAATTGGTAATGGAAGGTGTAAAGCAGGCAGAAAAATTTAATTGGGATAAGACCGCAGAGAAGTATT
>JAYRDY010000176.1:0-4403 GCA_041909215.1 Cloacibacterium sp.
AATTCTAATTCTTTTACCTTAGGATTTGTGGTAATTATCTTTTTTTTGTAGTGAGTAGCCTCAAAAATTCTAAAAGTAAATCCCTTCTGGTAGATTATCTGTATGTCTAGTACAATACTAGATTTTGCAGTAATAAAAAGATAATCGTGTAAAGAAATTCCCTGTTCTAAGTATTTGAAGTTAGGATTTTTTACAAGCTGTTTTTTGTCAAAATCTGGGGGAACTACAATATTAATATTATATAAAATATCAATATTAGGATTTACCTTGCTAATGATATTATCTATGGTAATGTCTCTTCTATTGGCAAGTTGCCCTACATAAGAAAAAACGTGATTTTTAAGCGGGGTAATTTGGTCTTGTACCTCTTGTATAGGATAGAAAAAATTGGTGGCATAGTTCATTCTTAGATTAGGATACTTACGAATACTATCCTCGTCAAAACAATATACTTTATTGAAAAAATGACGGGTTTTTGAGAGTTTGTTTTCTTTTACATCATTTACACTATCCCAAAGATATCCATAGATAGAAGAGCCGTATTTACAAATATATTTTACAAAATTTTCATTAAAATTATCATGTCTTATAAATAATATATAGTCATATTTTTTATTTATTTTATTGTAAATCTGATTTAGAAATTGACGATTTTTATCTTGAAAAGCAGCCTCTTCTAGGTAATCATTTTTTTTTAAGACCAATCTATTGAATACATTTAGTAATTTATGTATTTTATTTTTTACAAATGGTTTGTGTGGCTCTATTTTAAGAAAATCAGCATTTATACCTTGTGCATTTAAGAATTCAAAGGCTTCTTCTCTCAGAAAACCTTGTTCTACTATAAGTACGCTTTTCCCTATAAGTGCATTTTTATTCATATTAATAAAATAAGATATTAGTGATTTTTTTTATAGCTTTTAAAGTATTAAAAAAGCCCAGTTTTTTATACTTCATAAATTTTGAAAGGTAATAAACTTGTTCTCTTTTAGAAAAGGCTAAATGCCAGAGTTGTTTAGAAAATTCAGTAAACATATCATATTCTAAATTTGTGTCTATCTGAGTTTGTTTATAATGGGTTCTATTATTTAATCTGTTTTGGATTAGAGCGTCCATCCAGTCTTTTGAAGGTTTACCTTGTGAAAAATGCTTCATTGAAATTAAATTGGTTATATAGTTTTCAAAATATACATTTGTATGTAATGAGAACGATATATCATAGGCATGATAACCTTTTAGCCTTTCGTCAAATTTTATAGTGAGCCAATTTTTTTTAGGACAAGCTATAAAAACACCATCAATAAGATTTACTTTTTTTAATCCAGAATTACTAGAAAAAGTAAATTTATGCACTTTTTGGTTAATAAGATTAGCATGGGTAATGTGAGAATAGCAATGGTTTTTTATCATCCACCATCCAATAGGTACTTCGGGTATATAGTCTGCTCCTGCTATACCAATGCAGCCTATATTTTCTGTATTCAAAAGATTCATTAATATTCTTCCCCAATCTTTTGTTATAAACAATACATCTTCATGCAAAAATAAAAGGTAATCATACTGCGCCTGCTCGGCTCCTTGGTTATAGGCCTCACAAATGCCCATCTTACCCGGATTATCTACCTTAATCACCTCATAAGGAATGCCTATGGTCTCAGCAATATTTTTTTCTAAGGCCTGATAATAATGGGGTTGATAAGAGGAAATAATGATGGAGAGCATGCTATATTTTTTCTATGACTTTAAAAAGAAATTCAGTGAATTTGTTTTTCTGTATTTTTGTAATCAGGGTATCGTATTTAGCTGATTTGTTCTTCAGAATAGTATAATTTTTAATCGCATTTTTATGATGGTCTAGATATTTAGAAAGATGCTTTTTATAAATATAGTTTTCTGTTTGGGTTAAAATATCTTCGTTTTTATTAATCTCTGTGTCCATTGAGATTTCTTTTCTTCTGTAGAAAAACCCTAGATAATCTAGTTTTTTAACAGTGCTTTCGCGTTGAAGTATAGACAACCAAAAGTCCCAATCTTCTCTACCATTTTTAAGATTTACGTCATACCCTTGTTTTGTTGCCCAATCTTTTTTTCTGAAAAAAGCAGAACAAAATATTATATTACCACTTAGTATCTTGTCGTAAGAATAATTGGGTAGTTGCCATGAGGAGATGTTTACACCAAAAAAAGCTGCATCACAGTATACTATAGTATAATCTTTATCAAATTCTTTTTCTGCCAATTCTAAGTATCTTTCGCCTATTTTATCATCAGCATCTAATGGTAATATCCATTCTCCTTTGGCTATTTCTATTCCTGCATTTCTGGCAGATGATAATCCTCCGTTTTCTTTAGATAAGTATATGAATCGGGTATCTTTTTCTACCCATTTTTTTGCAACGTCTTCGGTGTTGTCTGGGCTGCCATCATTTACGATAATACACTCCCAATCTGTATAAGTTTGGTCTAGCACAGATTGCAAGCATTCATCTAAATACTGTGCTTGATTGTAACAAGGAACGATTACTGAAATTAAAGGCATTGTTTTAAATTTTATCAAAAATAACCATTTTATTTAAATTATTACATGTAAAGAACATGATATGTGAGTGTTTGTTTTCTATCTATGTTTATTTAAGTAAACAAAAACAACTCTCTATTTAAGTTTTTAGAGAGTTGTTTTATACACACAAAATTTACCGATTAGAAAGCAATATTCCCTAGATAAACAGAATTGCTGGAGGTTTTAGAAACCTTGTCATACAAAAATGCATAGACTTCTACATTGTACCCTAAGAAATTCTGTGGTAACGTAACACTGGCGGTAAGTCCATCTCTGTTTGCTATGCTTTCAAAGACATAAAAGGTATTCACCTCCTCGATATAGCACACCACATTTACGGTGTCTTCTGCTTTGGCATTACCGAAAACGGCATTGTCTTCCCAATTCAGTGTGATTACCGTTTCTGACTGTGTAGTGGTAAGATTCTGGAACCCAAAGAGTGTTCCTTTGGCTACCAATACTCTAGGATAGAGAATTTGAGTTCCTTGTTCTGTAATCTCTACCGCATTGGTAATGTGGTAAGAAGTGGCCATATTGTACTTGCTTTTCACTCCTGTGTCATTTCCAAAGTAAGTACTTAGGGTGCTTCTTAACGGATTAAGGAATTCGCTCACTGCTTTAAATTTTAATCTCTGAATTCTTTGTGATTCAGTTGGCGCTTTCGCCGCTGTTTTAGGTAAAGCTCTCATAATGCTTTCACCTCTCCATGTGGAACCGATTACCGTTCCTACTTTGCCTTGGAATCCTCCGAGAATTCCTGTCTTGATTTTTCCCACTGTTATTTATTTTTGGGGTTATACAAAAAATTTGAGTCACTTGTATTAGCTCTGCAGCGCTATTACGAGTACAAATATAAATTGTAAAATATTGTAAATCAAACACTTGTCCGCTTTTGTCGGGTATTGTCTAGGTATAGCAAGTATTGTCTTGAAGTGGCGTTTTGGCTGGAGTGAGGAGATTGATTTTGTGGAGAGAATTTCTAAGAATTAAAAAATAAATAGGGTAGAAATTAGGATTTTATACCCCTCAAAATAGGGTTTTGTTCGAATCACGTTCGAATCAGGTTCGAGTCTGCTTCGGAAAACGGGTACTTTTTCCGAACAAAACTGCACTTTGACTGCACTTTGATTCAAAGGAAACTCTAAGGAGATTATAAGTTTAATTCTAGCGTTTAAACACAATTAAAGCTTAACAAACAGATTTAGCGAAACTTACCATAAAAACAAAGCCACTCGTTTAATAAAATCATATCGTGTATGTTATATCTTAGGGTTAAATAGCCTATAAAGCCCTTGTAGTAAAGTTTCTGTGTGAATGTGGATAACTTTTGCCCCTAAAACCACCAAAAATTAACATTATTGACTTGTTTTCATTTTTTTTTAGAGAATTTGTTTACTAATTTTGAAATACACTTTTGGTCTATCCCTCTGATTTACAAAGTAAAAAAATGGGGTAAACAAAAGGTAATAACTATATAATTTTATTATTTTTTAATTTATGAAGTACCAAATCAGCGGACAGGAATTAGAAAAAGTCTTTGAGCTAGTTTCAAAAGTAATGAACCCTTTAAAAAAAGAAGAATCTGTTCTAGAAAGACCATCTGATGAAGATTTATTGTTTTATGACAATGTCTCAATGATGGATAAGCTAAAGGTCTCTGAGAGAACCTTGCAACGCCGAAGAAAAAACGGCGAAATAAGATTTATTCGCTTTGGGGGTAAGATTTACTATCCTAAAAATTTTATGATACGTCCTGTAGATGAACCCGAAGTTCCAGAAGACGAAAAAGATAAAGTTGTTCCGCTTAATGAATTTATAAAAAGATATAACACGCCAAGACCGA
>JAYRDY010000177.1:0-4387 GCA_041909215.1 Cloacibacterium sp.
CTTTGCATAACATTTTGAAGTATTATAAAGTTTCTGAACTACGAAAGATGAATAATGATAATAATCTAATAGTTAATGAGATTATAACAAATAAAAAATTATCATTTATAAAATTTGACAAATTTTTAAGAAATTTGTTGAAATTATAAAATCTGCGAAATCTGCGGGAAATTTTTAAAAATGTTTTTAGAAATAAAAAATACAACAATTGGTTACCAAAAGCCTCTCATTTCGGAGGTTAATGCAACTTTGGACTTAGGTGATGTTTGCTTGTTGATTGGTAATAATGGCGTTGGAAAAACTACTTTAATTAAATCTATTCTCAATCAAATTCCAACTTTAAAAGGAGATATTTTCATTAATGACAAAAATGTAAAAAAACTTTCTGATAAAGAAATTGCCGAACAAATTGCTGTAGTTTTTTCAAAAGCACAAATTCCTGCCAATTACACCACCGAAGATTTAATTTCACTTGGTAAGTTTATTCATCTTCCTTATTATTATCAACTCGAAAAAGAAGATTTAGAGGATGTAAACAATATTATTTCTCAACTCAAATTAGAAGAATATAGAACTACTTCGCTTCAAAAATTATCAGACGGAAATCTTCAAAAAGCATTTATTGGTAGAGCTTTAGCGCAAAATTCACCAGTGATTATTCTTGACGAACCTACCACTCATCTTGATGAAGAAAATAAAATTATTATTCTAAAATTACTTCGAGATTTAGCCAAATATCACAACAAAATCATTCTTTTTTCTTCTCACGATTGGCGTTTAGCCAAAGAATTTGCAGATAAAATATGGTTCATTAATGATGAAAAATTACAAGAAGGTTTAGCCGAAGATATTCTTCTGCAAAATGATTTATTGACCAATCCTCACCTTTTTACCATAAACGAAAATTTTATTTCACCAATAATTGATGCGCCATTTTTAGAAAAAGAAATGCTCTATTCTGCTCTTCAAAAAAACTTTAAAAAAGACTTATCTGGTATTAAAATCAATTTTAAAGGCAACTTTTGGGAAGTAAATTACCTTCAATTTACTGATAAATGTCATACTTTAGAAAACATCATTAAAACCATCAAAAACATCCTTCAATAAGGGATTTTCTTATCTTTACTTTTATAGATAAAAAATTAAATATTATGCTTTGCTTAGTATTTAAAATATTGATTTTCAGATAAGTAACATTTTTAATGAAAATATATTATGCACGCATAGTATTTTTTTTATATTTGCTATGCACGCATAACATTTTTTAAAAATGGAAACTAAGAATAAAGGAAAAGTAGAAAGTGTAGATTTATTGCTAAAATCAGTTTGGTTGGCTGTTTCTAAGATGTATTCAGAACAAGCTTCACTGCATAATTCTACAGCTGTACAAGCATTAACATTACTTAAAATTGATCCTAAAGAAGGTACTAGAAGCACCAATCTAGGGCCAAAAATGGCGATTGAGCCTACTTCATTAACGAGAATTATCAAACTTCTAGAAGATAATGGCTATATCTATAAAGAAAAAACTACTACTGACAAAAGAGAAGTTATCATAAAACTAACTGATAAAGGATTGAAATCCAGAAATTTATCTAAAGAAGTAGTAGTAAACTTTAACCAAAAAGTAGTCGAAAGAATAGATCCAGAAAAATTTCAAATTTTTAAAGAAGTAATGAGTGAAGTAATGAAAATTGCTAACGAAATGAATTCAAAAAAATAGTATAAAACTCAATATATTAAAATGAAAAGACGAATAAAACACGTTACCGTTCTTGGTTCAGGAATTATGGGAAGCGGAATTGCAGCGCATTTTGCCAACATTGGCGTTGAAGTTCTCCTTCTTGATATCGTTTCGTTTGAATTGACGGAAGCTGAACAGAAAAAAGGACTCACCAAAGAGAGCAAAGTAGTACGTAATAGAATTGCGACTGAAAGTTTGGCTAAATTAGTAAAAGCCAGTCCTGCTCTACTCTACAAAAAAGAATTTGCCGACAGAATTTCTGTAGGAAATTTCGATGATGATTTGCCAAAAATCAAAAATACAGATTGGATCATCGAGGTGGTAGTAGAAAGATTAGACATTAAAAAATCGGTTTACGAAAAAATAGAACAATTCCGTAAACCAGGAACTTTGGTTTCTTCTAACACTTCTGGTATTCCGATTAATATGCTCGTAGAAGGAAGAAGCGCAGATTTTAAACATTATTTTGCAGGAACTCACTTCTTTAATCCTGTTCGTTATTTACCACTTTTAGAAATTATTCCTACCAAAGATACCGATGCTGAAATCGTGAAATTCTATATGGAATATGGTGCTAAATTTTTAGGAAAAACTACGGTTTTGGCTAAAGATACACCCGCTTTTATCGCCAATAGAATTGGGGTTTTCTCAATGATGAATTTGCTTCACAACGTAAAATCTATTGGTTTGAATGTTACGGAAGTAGATAAATTGACGGGCCCCGTAATTGGACGTCCGAAATCTGCAACTTTCAGAACTGCTGATGTGGTTGGTTTAGATACTTTGGTTCACGTTGCGAATGGAGTTCACGGTTCTGGTGTTGAAGATGAGCAATTTAAAGGAATGTTTGTGCTTCCAGATTACATCAATTTTATGATGGAAAACAAATGGCTCGGTTCTAAAACTGACGGTGGTTTCTACAAAAAAGTAAAAACTGCAGATGGAAAATCTGAAATTCAAGGGTTAAATTTAGAAACGCTACAATACGAATTACACGGAAAAGCCAATTTTGCAACGTTAGAATTGACTAAAAATATTGATAAACCAATTGATAGATTTAAAGTTTTAATTGGTGGAAAAGATAAAGCTGGCGAATTGTACAGAAAATCTTTAGGTGCACTTTTCGCTTATGTTTCTCACAAAATTCCTGAAATTTCTGAAGAATTGTACAAAGTTGACGATGCAATGAAAGCTGGTTTCGGTTGGGAAAATGGGCCTTTCGAAATTTGGGATGCAGTTGGCGTTCAAAAAGGAATTGAATTGGCTACTGAAGCTGGTTTCACGGTTTCAGATTGGGTAAAATCTGTGGAATCTTTCTACAAAGTAAATGAAGAAGGACAAAGTATTTTCTTCGACAAAAATTCAGGAAATTACAACAATATTCCTGGTCAAGAAGCTTTCATTATTCTTGATAATATCAGAAAAAATAAAACATTGTGGAGTAATTCTGGTGCTGCAATTCAAGATTTAGGCGATGGCATCATCAATTTTGAAATTCGTTCCAAAATGAATTCTTTAGGAGGTGAAGTTCTTGATGGTTTAAATAGAGCAATTGATTTAGCAGAAAAAGAATATGATGGTTTAGTGATAGGAAATCAAGGTGCTAATTTCTCTGTCGGGGCTAACTTAGCGATGATTTTGATGATGGCAATCGAACAAGATTGGGACGATCTGAATATGGCAATTGCTTATTTCCAAAAATCGATGATGAGAGTTCGCTACTCTTCTGTTCCTGTGGTAGTTGCTCCTCACGGATTAACTCTTGGTGGTGGTTGCGAAATGACAATGCACGCTGATAAAGTAGTTGCTGCAGCTGAAACTTACATAGGTTTAGTAGAAACTGGAGTGGGTGTAATTCCTGGTGGTGGTGGTACTAAAGAATTCGCTTTGAGAACTTCTAAAGAATTCGCTGCTGATGACGTTAAAAACAACAGAATGCGTGAAGCTTTCATGAATATCGCAATGGGTAAAGTGGCAACTTCTGCTTACGAAGCCTTCGATATGGGAATTTTAGAAAATCACAAAGATATTGTGGTAGTCAACAAAAACCGACAAATTGCTGAAGCTAAAAAAGTAGCTAAATTAATGGCAGAACAAGGTTATACTCAACCTATTCAGCAAAAAGTGAAAGTTTTGGGTCAAGGTGCATTAGGAATGTTCTATGTAGGAACAGATCAAATGGTAACAGGAAATTTCATTTCTGAACACGATAAGAAAATAGCAGATAAATTGGCTTACGTAATGGTTGGCGGAAATCTTTCTGAACCAACTGTAGTTACAGAACAATATTTATTGAATCTTGAAAGAGAAGCATTCTTACAATTGTGTGGCGAAAGAAAAACACTAGAAAGAATTCAGTTTATGTTACAAAAAGGGAAACCGCTAAGAAACTAAAAATATTAAAAATCAAGTTTTGAGCCACGAAGTGGCGAAATAAAATAGCATCGGGTAAAGCCCGATGAAATTAAAAGCCATAAATAAAAAAGCCACGAAGTGGCGAAATCAAAATTTAAAATTTAAAAAATATGTCAAATAAAACAGCATATATAGTAGCAGGTTACAGAACAGCGGTAGGTAAAGCTCCGAAAGGAAGTTTAAGATTTACCAGACCAGATGTAATGGCTGCAAAAGTAATCGAAAAAT
>JAYRDY010000178.1:0-4374 GCA_041909215.1 Cloacibacterium sp.
CGTTTCCATGAACGATGAAAACAGCCACTAACATCGTGATAATGAGAGGAATAGAAACGAATCTGGTGAAAAGTCCTAAAATTAAGAAAAGTGAACAAAGAACTTCTGCAAGAACTGCTAAAACGAGCGATGTTTTGCTGCCGATTCCGAAGAAATTAATGAAATCATGACTTCTTCCGAGAAGTTGCATAAGTTTCGGAAATCCATGAGTAAGCATTCCCAATCCTACAAAAATTCTAATGGCTAATAACGCCCAATCTAACAAGGTTTTGTTGTAACCCGTTGTATTAAGATTTTTCATTCGATTAATTTAGACTCTCAAAAATAATAAATATTTTCAACATTTAACAAAATAAAAGTATTATTTTTCTGTAGTATTTAACACTTTTATATTATGTTTAATATATGAAAACTAAAATAACTGATAATCTGTATTATCTGTAACCGAAATTTTTAAGATCTCTTTCGTTTTTACGCCAATCTTTTTTGACTTTTACAAAAAGATTGAGGTGAATTTTTTTATCGAAAAACTTCTCTAAATCTATTCTGGCTTCGGTTCCTACTTTTTTGATGGCTTCGCCTTTGTGACCAATGAGAATTCCTTTTTGCGTGTCTCTTTCCACATAAATAATAGAATCTATAAAGATAATGCCTTCTTTTTCTTTGAACATTTCTGTTACTACTTCTACAGAATACGGAATTTCTTTGTCGTAATTCAATAAGATTTTTTCTCTAATGTTTTCGTTTACAAAGAAACGTTCAGATTTATCTGTGTATTGGTCTTTATCGTAATAAGGCGGATTTTCTGGCAATAAAGCTTTTAATTTTGGCAAAATTAAATCGGTATTAAAACCTTCTAAAGCGGAAATTGGTAAAATTTCGGCTTTTTCAATTTTATTGTGCCAATACTCTACTTTTTCGAGCATAGATTCTTGGTTAGAAACATCTATTTTATTGAGTAAAATAAGAACTGGAACTGGAATTTTATTGAGTTTATCCACCAAAAATTCATTCGGTTCTTCTTTATCTGTTACATCTACAATGAACAAGAAAACGTCTGCATCTTGCAAAGAATCTTTCACAAAATCCATCATTTTTTCTTGCAATTCGTATTTAGGTTCTAAAACTCCTGGAGTGTCTGAAAATACGATTTGTAGGTCTTCTTCATTATAAATCCCGAAAATACGGTGTCTTGTTGTTTGTGCTTTTTGGGTAACAATCGCCAATTTCTCGCCCATTAATTGATTGAGCAATGTAGATTTTCCTGCGTTTGGTTTCCCTACTATATTTACAAATCCTGCTTTGTGCATTTGTTTTATTTAAAAAATTTAAAATTTAAAAGACTAAAAATATTCTTTTTGCAAAGGTACACAAAATAGAATTGGGAAATAATGAAAACGAAAAAATTGTCATTCCCAAGAAATCTTTGAAGCATTGCGTTACTACGGAACGCTTTTTTCTGTTATTATTAATTTCTAACACCTATCGTTCTTACGGAACGAGAATTATTTTAAAAATTTCGAAAATTGTAAAATTTATAAGAATTTAAAATTACTTTCTTACAACAGGCAAAATTTCATTTTTGTTCAATCCAAATCTTTTAATGTCTTCTTCTGAAAATTTTTGAGAGTAAAAATTCGCTTCCGCATCGAAGCCTACAGATTTTAGCCTATCAAAATAATCCATTCCGTACCAACGAACATGGTCGTACTGTCCGAAATGCTTTTGTCGTTCTTTTGGGTCTGTAATCTTGAAATCTTCGTAGGTTTTTTCTAAAGAATTTTTCATAGGAACTTGCAAAATTCCCCAACCTCCTTTTTTCATCACTCTATACAGTTCGCTCATGGCTTTTCTATCATCTTCAATATGTTCTAAAACATGGTTGCAAATCACTACATCAAAACTTTCATCAGCGAAAGGCAAATCTAAAATATCTGCTTTTACATCTACAATTGGTGAGAATAAATCTGCCGAAGTGTAATCTAAATTCTTCATTTTCTTGAATTTTCTCAAGAATTCTTGCTCTGGAGCAATGTGCAAAACTTTATAATTTTTGATGAAAAAATCGGTCTCGTTTTGTAAATAAAGCCACATTTGGCGATGGCGCTCCAAACTTAAAGTACCTGGTGAAAGTGCATTTTCACGCTGTTTTCCGTAACCATAAGGCAAAAATTTTCGGTAGGATTTTCCATCAATTGGGTCGGTAAATTTATTTCCTTTAAAGAATTGATAAATGATTGGGCGAAGAAAAATGCTTAAATTAATAAGCATTGGTCTTGGTATTTTATTGAGGAAAAATGCGGCTAGTTTTTTCATTTATTTAAAGTTCAAATGTAAGGAAAAAATACTTTTTCTTTTGTTTGAAATAATATATTTTGGATAATTTCTGCTAAATCATCAAAAAAAACGGACAAATGCCCGTTTTTGTTATTTTATTTTCAATAAAAAATTTTAAAAATCCATAGTGAAAGGATCTTCTTCATTACTGGTAATTCCTAAAGCTTCGTAAATGTATTTAAAAGTAGAAAGCAATACGGGTTTACCATTAATAATAGTAACATCGTGCTCAAAATGTGCTGAAGGCTTGTTGTCTAGCGTTGTTACCGTCCAACCATCTTTATGAAATTTTACTTTTTCGGTTCCTAAATTAATCATTGGTTCAATCGCTAGTACGATACCGTCTTTTAGGACTTTTCCGCTTCCTTTTCTACCATAATTAGGGACTTGAGGATCTTCGTGCATTTTTCTGCCTAAACCATGACCAACCAATTCTCTTACCACGCCATAACCTTCTTTTTCGCAATAACTTTGGATGGCAAAAGAAATGTCTCCTACTCTTTTCCCACGAACGCACTGTTCAATACCTTTGTAAAGAGATTCTTTGGTTATTTTGAGTAGTTTTTTAGTTTCAGGAGCTACTTCGCCAACTTCAAAAGAATAAGCGTGATCTCCGTAAAAATCATTCATATAAACCCCACAATCTACAGAAAGCACATCGCCTTCTTTTAGTGGTTTATCATTCGGAATTCCGTGTACGACCTCTTCGTTAGGAGAAATGCACAAAGAATTCGGGAAGCCATACATTCCTAAAAATGCAGGATAACCGCCATGATCTTTAATAAAATCGTGAGCGAGTTTGTCTAATTGTAATGTGGTAACTCCTGGTTTAATTTCTTTGGCAAGCATCCCCAAGGTTTTTGAAACCAATTGTGCGCTTTCTCTCATTAAACGGAGTTCTTCTATTGTTTTTAAAATTATCAATTTATTATAATTTTTGTTAAATTTAAAAATGAAAAGGATAGAATTGTTTTCTATTCTTTAAAAGTGTTTACCAAAAAAGACCTTTCTTTTTTTCTTTTTTCATTTTAGAATAGGCTAATACTTCGCCGCCTTCTACTCGGAATTCTATTTTTTGATTGATGATGTTGTAGATTTCTCCCCATCCTGGGAAACCGCCAAGGTTTCTGTCATCAATAAATAAATCTGCATCAATTTTTCTTGATTGGGTTTCAGAGTCGAAGATTTCTCCTTCAAAACTTGAGTTTACAGCGTAAAATTCTATGCCGTTTTTTCTGCAAAATTCTACTGCTTCGTCTAAGTATTTACCGCTTCTGTAGGTCCAAAGAATCAATCTGTAGCCTTCGCTTTGTAGTTTTTTGAGTGTCTCAAATGCGAAGGTTTTAGCCTTACCAATTGATGGATATGCATCTTCTACAATGGTACCGTCAAAATCTATTGCTAGTTTTTTATTACTAATCATTAGTGTTCATTAATTTTTGCAAATATACGGAAAATAAAAAAAGGCTTTCCAAAGAAAACCTTTTTATTAACTTATAAAGCAAAATTAGATCCACTTATTTTTATAAGCTAATTTCATCACTTGGCTTCTAGAATTAAGATGTAATTTTTTATAGATATTGTTGACGTGTGTTCTGACTGTATTGGGGCTTATGAATAGTTTTTCTGCGATTTCATGGTGGTTGTAGCCTTTTACGACTTCTTTCAAAATTTCCATTTCTCTTTCGCTTAATTGATGTTCTACTACTGTTTCTGCATTGCTAAATACTGGTTTAGGAGCTTCTCTTAATAGCTCCATGGCTCTTCTTGCAATGGCGGGACTCATGGGAATTCCGTTAAAATTGATTACGTTAGTTATGGCTTCTACAATATTAATAGCTTTGTCTTCTTTCAGGAGATAACCACTTGCACCAGCTTTTACGGCTTCAAAAATTTTGTCATCATCTTCATAAATCGTAAGAACAATATATTTAATATCTGGATATTTTACAGAACCAGTTGCAATAGTAGCAATTCCGTCTAAAATAGGCATTTCTAAGTCCATTAAAACAACATGAGGATACTGTTCTTTGGGTA
>JAYRDY010000179.1:0-4359 GCA_041909215.1 Cloacibacterium sp.
ATCCTTGGGATGCTCTTTCTGCTGACTTAAAAGTAGGTGATAAAGTAAAAGGAAAAGTAGTAGTTCTTGCTGACTATGGTGCGTTCGTAGAAGTAGCTCCAGGTGTAGAAGGTCTTATCCACGTTTCTGAAATGTCTTGGTCAACTCACTTAAGATCTGCTGGTGATTTCGTTAAAATTGGTGACGAAGTAGAAGCTGTAGTTCTTACTCTTGATAGAGAAGAAAGAAAAATTTCTTTAGGAATTAAGCAATTAACTCCAGATCCATGGGCTGATATTCAAACTAAATACCCTGTTGGTTCTCAACACGTTGGTACTGTAAGAAACTTCACTAACTTTGGTGTATTCGTAGAACTAGAAGAAGGAATTGATGGATTAATCTACATTTCTGATCTTTCTTGGACTAAGAAAATCAAACATCCATCAGAATTCTGTGCTGTAGGTGATAAACTAGACGTAATCGTTCTAGAATTAGATACTGAAGCTAGAAGACTTTCTTTAGGTCACAAACAACTTACTGAAAACCCTTGGGATAAATTCGAAACTAAATATGCTGAAGGTACTATCCATTCAGGTGTAGCAACAGACGTTTTCGATAAAGGTGCTCAAGTTCAGTTCGAAGATGCAGAAGTAGAAGCTTTCGCTCCTTCTAGATTATTAGAAAAAGAAGATGGTTCTAAAATCAAAAAAGGTGAAACTGCTGATTTCAAAGTAATCGAGTTCAACAAAGAATTCAAAAGAGTAGTAGTATCTCACACTGGTATCTTCAGAGATGAAGAGAAAAAAGCTGCAAAAGAAGCTAAACCAGCTGCTAGTTCTTCAAACGAAGAAAAATCTACACTTGGTGATATCGATGCTTTAGCAGAATTAAAGAAAAGAATGGAAGAAGGTAAATAATCTTCCGAAATTTTCATAAATTTAAACCGTTTCGTTTTTTGCGAAACGGTTTTTATTTGAATTTATATTTAATTATTATGAAAAAGATTCTTGTTTTATTCTTTAACTTATTGATTTTTATGGTTTTCTCTCAAGAAAAACTGAAAAGCCTAGATGCTACTATGTCTAATTACGAATATCCTTTTGAAGTGAAATATTTTAATTTTAAGTCTCAAAATCAAGATTTAAAAATGGCATATATGGATGTTTTGCCAAAAAAAAGTAACGGAAAAAGCGTACTTCTTTTACACGGGAAAAACTTTAATGGCGCTTATTGGAAACAAACGGCTGCAGAGCTTTCAAAATTAGGCTATAGAGTTATTATTCCAGACCAAATTGGCTTCGGAAAGTCTTCTAAACCTTCTCAATATCAATATTCTTTTCATCAATTAGCACAGAATACCAAACAGATTTTAGATGAGCTTAAAATCGATAAAATTAATGTTTTAGGACATTCTATGGGCGGAATGTTGGCGACAAGATTTGCATTAATGTATCCTGAAACTACAGAAAAATTGATTCTAGAAAATCCAATTGGTTTAGAAGATTATAAAACGCTAACTCCTTATGTGTCTGTAGATAAAATGTATCAAAATGAATTAAAGCAAACTGCAGAAGACATTAAAAATTATCAATTAAAATTCTATTATGATAACAAATGGAAATCCGAATATGATGAATGGATGTATCTTCTTGCTGGTTGGACGGTGAATAAAGATTATCCTTTAATTGCTTGGAATGCTGCGCTTACTTATGATATGATTTTTACTCAACCTGTAGTTTATGAATTTCCAAAATTGAAAGTTCCAACTTTGCTCATAATCGGAACAAGAGATAGAACAGCTCTAGGCAAGGCCAATGCTTCTGCAGAAGTGCAGAGCAAGATGGGATTGTATCAAAATCTAGGGAAAGAAACTCAGGCGAAAATTCCAAATTCTCAATTGGTGGAAATTGAAAATATAGGACATCTTCCTCATATTGAAGCATTTGACAAATTTATAAAACCTTTAGTTGACTTTTTGAAATAGTCAAATTTTTGTAAAAGATATTTGTTTGTTTCAAAGAAAATTAATAATTTTGCACCCTGTTAATCAACCTCTGACGAAAGACGTGAACGTTGTTTAGCTTTCAACTTTTTTTAGATTAAACAATGGATTTAATTAAGTACGTACAAGACAAGTACATTACAAAAAACGAATTCCCAGAATTCAACACAGGTGATACCATTACAGTGTATTACGAAATTAAAGAAGGTAACAAAACTAGAACACAGTTCTTTAAAGGAGTTGTGATTCAGTTGAGAGGAACTGGTGCTACTAAAACTTTCACTATCCGTAAAATGAGTGGTGATGTTGGTGTAGAAAGAGTTTTCCCAATCAACATGCCAGCTTTACAAAAAATTGAAGTTGATAGAAGAGGGAAAGTTAGAAGATCTAGAATTTTCTACTTTAGAGATCTTAGAGGTAAAAAAGCGAGAATTAAAGACGCTGCTTACAAAAAGTAATCACCTCTCTAGAAAAAGAATAAAAGCATTCCAAATTTTTTTTGGAATGCTTTTTTTATTTTATAGAATTAAAGAATTTTTAATTTTCTAGTTAAGACATCGTCACATTATCAAATCATCACATCAATTATGGTTCAAAAGCTTCAAATTTTCCGTTTTCGTAGAAGAAAACAATTCTTTTAACCTTACTTTCGGTATTTGTATTTGTAACTGTTTCATTTACAATGGTTTGAATTTCTGAGATATTTTCCTGAACATCTAATCGCTGAGAATCGCTTAAAATTTCTTTTCTTGGACTTGGGAAAGATTTATTTAATTCTCGCAAAGTTTCATTTTGGATGTTTTCTTGTACAAAAACTTCGTTTTTATAATCTTCGTCAATCAGAGTAAAAAGATCTGGTTCAGAATTTTCTTTAGTCTGTTCAGAATTTTGAAAAGGAGAGTCGGTTTGTTTCATTTCACCAATTCCTAAAATTATCCAATCCCAACTTAACTCGGGAAATCTGTTTTTAATTTTCGTAACAAATTCTAGGGAAGGTTTGTTTCTTCCCGAAATGATATGCGAAATGCTAGAACGTTGTACATCTATTTCGTCTGCGAATTCTGAAGCAGAAAAACCAGAATATTCTAAAATTTTTGTAATTCTCTCGTTAATTTCCATAGTTACAAATGTAATAAATAAAATTTACAAAAGTAAATACAAATGTAAACAAGTTAAAACAACAAAGATTTACTTTTGTAAATAGCTATAAAAAAGCATTTATTAATAGTACTTTGTATTAATTTACAAAATTAAATTAAAGCTTAAAAATCTAAAAAATATTTGTTGATAAAAGTAAATTGAAAAAAAATACCTTCAAAACTGAAGGTATTTAATTTTATAATTACGAATAGAGATTAGTCTATTTGGTCTTCATTAATCTCTAATTTGTGCTTTCTATGTTTTGGATTTTCAGGGAAAATAAGCGATGTTAGAATGCTTAAACCTAATATACTTACAATGACAATAAGTGAATGTGTAGTGGTAAATCCTAAATCATCAAGATAATTGTGGAATAACATTTTTAGACCAATAAATGTGAGCAATGCTGCTAAACCTACTTTTAAGAATCTAAATTTATCAATAATACCAGCTAGCAAGAAGAACATAGATCTTAGACCGATAATCGCAAATATATTAGAAAAGAATACAATATAAGGGTCTTTAGTTACCGAAAATATTGCAGGAATGCTATCAACTGCAAAGATTAAATCGGTAAATTCTATAATAATAAGAACCAGAAATAAAGGCGTCATTTTCTTAATTCCATCAATCGTTACAAAGAACTTGTTGCCAACAAAAGCATTGTGAACTTTAAAATACTTATTGGCAAATTTTACAACAGGATGATTTTGTGGATCTATTTCTTCTTCTTGGTTCCTCGTCCAGAACATTTTAATCCCTGTAAACACTAGGAAACCGCCAAAAACATACATTATCCAGCCAAATTTAGCAATTAGCGCTGCCCCAACGAATATAAATATAAAGCGCATTACAATAGCTCCTAAAATTCCCCAGAAAAGAACCCTGTGATAATTTCTTGGCGCAACCCCAAAAGCTGAAAATACCAATACTATAACGAATATATTATCTACGGATAGGGCATATTCAACCAAATAGCCTGTAATGTATTCTAAACCAAGATTTTGGTTATATAATGCAATGCTTGTTTCTAAATCATTGGGGATAATTTTTACAGGATGATGATGTGCTGTAATAACATTCTGGAGTTTTCCTAGACTATCAATGCCGTGGAGTAGGTGACCGTAGCTTGTCAATAAAAAATAGAATCCTAGTGCTAAACAGACTACGAAAAAGCTCATTAATCCAGCTTGTTTTAATGATATTTTGTCAGATTTTTTATGCAGAAGTCCTAAATC
>JAYRDY010000180.1:0-4310 GCA_041909215.1 Cloacibacterium sp.
GAACTTTACTATTCTCATTCCCGAGATTCCTACTTTTTCATTTTGCGAGAGTGTTACCCGATAACCTAGCTTTTTCATATTATTAATCAGTTCTTCAAAGCTTCTTGAAATTCTAAGGGAAGTTGTGAGTGCTTTCAACATTTGCTTTTTCTTTTCTTTGCCAATTTCAATATCTGTTTTCAGGTTCATTTCTTTGCAAACTTCACGAACGGCTTTCCCAAAGAGTTCTCCAATGTTGTGGGCTTTAATGGTATTCTCTCCGTATATATTTACTCTATTGACAATAAAGTGGATGTGTTTTTGTTTGGTTGAAGAATGAATATCTAAAACCATTTGGTTGTTATCTCTCACTCCGATTTTCTTCAAAGCTCTTAATGCCAGTTGTGTGAGTTCTTCATTGGATAATTGGTCTCCAATGGATTTTTCGGGAGAAATATACCCTGTCAATGCCCAGTTTTTTACATTTTTATTGCGGTCTGCAACGGTTTTCATTTCTGTAAATTGTTGTTCTGGGTTCTGACTTAACAGATTATTTTGATATACTCGTTCTGCTTTCCCTTTGTCATTGCCATTATATTCGATAGCGATTTTGGTAATTCGTCTGGTGGTTGCGCTGTTATTCATTTTTGAATTTCAGTTATGTGGGTTTCTGCTTGTCTTGTTTTTCATACAGATATTGATAAATCAGTTTGGTGACATTTTCTATTTCATGGAGGATTTGTTTCTTGTTTTCAAATTCAGAAAATGTTCTGTGTCTCAATAAATTTTTAATTCTGATGAAATGATTTCCATATTGAAGCAGCACTTCTTCGGTTTTAAATTCATTGATTTTTAATTCTTTTTCGGTAAGAATCATCCTTACATATTTTGATATTTTCAAGTGATATTTTGAGGCTTGTTTTTCTATTTCGTCAAACTCTTTTTCGGTTAATCTTACGGAGATAACTTTTGAAAATTGTTGTGATGTTTTCTTTTTTAAGCCTCCTTTTCTGCCGATTTCCTGAAAGTGTTTTTTTCTCTTTTCACCATCCTCTTTCTTTTCATTTTCTTCTAAGGCTTTCTTGACAAATTCTTCTAAAAAGTCTTTTTCCATATTGGTGTGCATTTAGTTTTTATTTGAATTTTAGTTGGTTTTTAAAAAGGTTTTTCAAGACATTTCTGACGATAGGAAGAAATCAAAAATCCCAATTTTGCAATTAGCGGCTACGCTTATTGTAAACTTTGGGTACTTTTTGCACTAACTATCTGCCAATTTTGCGTGTGTTTATTTTATTCAGGTCTTCATATTCTCTGCCTGTATCTCTTTTACGCATTTCCCAACTCATTAAAAACTCATTCAGGTCTTTGTGGTTTTTGTATAGAATCCGACAGTCTTCTATGTTTTCTCCTTCATTCTTTATCATTTCGACAGCTCGGTTTCCTGCATTGTCGTTGTCAAAATACAGTTCTACTTTTTGATAATTTTGAACTACATTTTTAATTTTTTGAATCATCGAAACGGAATTCAAAATGATATAATCAGAAGGTTCTTTTTCTAAAAAATTTTCTACATTTTTAAAGGAAAGAAAATCAAAAAAACCTTCGAAAATTTTCAAATTTTCTGAATCATTTTTTATCGTCGAAACATCTTTTTTGCCCAAACAAATTTTTGAATATTTATTGCGAATTTCGTAACCTCCAGAATCATTTTTGAAACCTATTCCGAAATAGTTTTTATCGTTGATTTGGTAATGTATCTCTTTTAAGTATGCGGTCTGATTTTCTACTTTTCTACTTTTTAAATATTCCAAAAGTGCAGGATGTTGAACGTCTTTGATTTCAATTATTGTATAATTATTTGCTAGAGCTTCTTGCTTCGGATTAGGATTACATTGATGTTGAAAAGAAGAAAAATTCTGTTTTTCCGCCCATTCTAAAACTTCTTTTACGGAAGCTTTCAGGTATTTCATCATAAAATCAATATTGTTTCCGCCTATTCCTTCGGAATGGAGATACCAAACGTTGTTTCTTTTATTGAGTTTAAAAGAGGCGTGGTTTTCTGTGGAAAAAGGATTGAGATACCAGGCTTCTTTTTCATTTTGCTTGGTTGGATGGTGTCCAAGTGAAACGAGGACTTCTTCCAACTTTATAGAGTTGAATTGGTTGCAGTTCATTTTAATGTTTTTGTTTTCTTTGTTTTTTTTAATTCCTCTTACCTAATTACCTTTTTATTGATTAACAATAATTTAAAGCAAATTTTTACAATTACCTGTTTTTACCTTCTTACCATAAATTTTTAATTAAGGTAACTTTAGGTAACTTATTTTTCAAATTGAATTACCTTTATAAATCATTGATTATTAAATCATTTAAAGATTTAAGGTAACTTGGTAACTTTGGTAAGTTTGTTTATTCAGATTTTCTTTTGATGAGATAACCGTACACTTGAAGTTGAGGATGTTTTATCCTTTGATATTTTAAACTGGTGAGTGCTTTTCCGATTTTCACATTATTCAATCGCAATCCTAAAGCATTATTCATCGCCAACATAATATCGGTTGCCGTGAGAAATTCTTCCATTTTTTCAGATTTTTCAAAATGAGCTGAAATCAGTTCTTGCTCCATTGAAACTTGTGCATATTTTTCGTTTCGCTTTTCGTTTTCGGCGATGTCTGAAGCAGTAAGTTCGGGATTGTAATTTTTCCTTTCAAAAGCATTGTAGTAAGCTTGAGACCAGACTTTATCCATATCAATTTCTTTGGAATATTCAAAATCAAAAGAATACACCTCAAAAATCAACCATCTAATGCTTCCTGTTTCATCGGTAAGAAAATCAGTCCGATTGGTAGAACCTACAAACGAGCATATTCTTTCTAAAAATTCGGCTTTTCGTGCATAAGGCAAACGAATATTTGCACTGCTTTTGGAGATGAAAGATTTCAAAGTATTGACATCAGACTTTGATAAAACCGCCAATTCATCGAGGTTACAAATCAAATTTTTACAAATGGAAATGATACCATCTTTGTCAATGGAGATATTTTCGGTGTAATAATTTTCTAATTTTGGAGGAATTAAAAATCGTAAAAAAGAGGACTTCCCCGAATTTTGATGTGATGCTAAAACCAATGACTGTTTATTGACATAACCTCTATTTAATGAACATAATACCGCTCTTGTTAGCCATTTTTCAAAATGATAACAAAATGCTTCATCATCATTGGTTTTAAGATATTGAGAGAGTTTCTTGATGTAATCTATACCATCCCAAGTTTCTAAATTTTCAAAATACTCACGAATTGGATTGTATTGCTGAATCAAATGGCTTCTAACTAGAATTTCCAATTTATTCATATTAATTTCAATTCCAGACTGTGCTAACTCAATCAATAAAGAATTGATGTTGAGAACAGTCCAAGTTCCAACCTGCTCTTTCAACTGAATTTCCAACTCCAAAGCAATGGTATTAAAACGAATGTTGTATTTTTCGTCTAAATAATTCATCGCTCGATCGTAAATCGTTTTGGAAGGTGTATCAGATTGATACAAGAATTTTTCTTCGTTCATAACCTTATCTATTTCGGTTATGATATTTCAGAGCTTCGGATTCTATTTCTAGTAAGGTTTTCTTTTTACCTTTAGAAATCCATTCCAAAAGTTCATCTTCAAAAAAATAGAGTTTTTTACCGTTTTTGTAACACGGAATTTTTCTTTGCCTTACAAGAGTATAAATTGTAGGTTTGGCTTTCCCTATTATCTTACATACATCTTCAATTCCTATAGGAATGCGTTTTTCTTTAGGTTCAGAAATTTTCGCATTCTGAACCATAGATTTAATTTCGGCAATTTCATTCGTTAAGTGAGCAACTGCTTTTGGCAGGTTTTCAAAAGAAATTTCATTTACGTCCATAATTATCGTTTATGATTGTTATGGTGCAATGATAATTTATGTTATATGTATGTTTTTTGTATGATAAAGAATGTTTAAATCATACTAATAACATAAATGGTTTTCTGCTCAATATTAATTGTATTTTCCTTTACTAAAGGAGGTTATCTTCAATTTTTATTAATCCTTCCTCTTTTCTCGAAGAGAGTAATTTTTCTATTGTTGATTCTTCCATTTCTTTAAAACTTTCAGAAAAAACAATTTTCAAAAATTTAGCGACATCTTTTCTCTGATTGTTTCCTCTATAATGATGCCACACATTCCATCCGAAATGCATTAGATCAATCGTTTTAAGAGTATTCACTCTTATTGGAGTAATAGTATCAATCTTACTATCTTTCAAAAATTCTATTAAAAAAAAGATAATTCTATTGATTTATTC
>JAYRDY010000181.1:0-4303 GCA_041909215.1 Cloacibacterium sp.
TAGGAATGGAACATCAATCTAATGTCGCTTACGGAAACCATTACGCCAATGGCTATCTTGGCAGAGATTTATCGGGAACTGGCGTGGGTTTAGAGTGGGATTTTATCATCATTCACGAATCTGGACACGAATGGTTCGCGAACAACATCACCGCAAAAGACCAAGCAGACATGTGGATTCACGAGAGTTTTACCTGCTATTCAGAAACGCTATTCACTCAAAGTTTATTAGGAAAAGAAAAAGCTGAATTATACCTAAAAGGCATCAGAAAAAATATTGAAAATGATATACCAATCATCGGGAAATACGGCGTAAGAAACGAAGGAAGTGGCGACATGTATTATAAAGGCGCCAATATGTTGCACACCATCAGAACAGCTATTAATGATGATGAAAAATTCCGACAAATTTTAAGAGGTCTTGGTAAAGATTTCTACCACCAAACCGTTACTACCAAACAAATTGAAAATTATATTTCACAAAAATCTGGGATTGATTTTTCTACTGTTTTCAATCAGTATTTAAGAACTACACAAACCCCTGTTTTAGAATATTCCCAAAACGGTAAAACATTAAAATTCCATTGGAAAAACACGGTTGATGGTTTTAATTTACCCATTATAATTGATGAAAAAACGACCATAAAACCTACACAAGAATGGCAAACTATTAAACTAAAAGACAAAAAAGAAATTAAATTTAACGACAATTATTACGTTGACTATGTAAAAATTCAATAATAAATTGCCTAAAATTAAGTTATTAAATAAAACTTTTAACAATGAAAAAAACTATTTTTATCGCTCTTTCGGTTCTTGGCAATACTCTATTTGCTCAAGAAAAACCAGCAATACCTCTCAGCAGAAATACAGAATTTAATAAGTCAGAATACAATAATTTCAGCAGTAAAAAGGAAACCCTTTTAGAAAAACAAATCGTAAATATTGGAAAAATTGGCGATCTTAATTTCCAAAAAATCACCTTAAAAGACAATAAAGATAACGCTAGCATTTCTGTTTTAGGGATAATGACTTTCTTTGAAAATTTTGATTCTATTTCTAAAAGAACCATAACTTTTGAGAAAGAAGAAGTAAAATTACTCATCAGTAATCTACAAGCTTTGGAGCAAAAAACAAGCACTAAACCAAGTGTAGAAACCAAATACAAATACACCACAAAAAACAGTTTAGAAGCAGGCAGTACTTTTGATTTAGGTTCAAATTCTTGGGTTTATTTTTTCAAACTTCCGAATTATAATTTACAAAACGCAACCGTTTTAGATAAAGACGAGTTTAAAGAACTAATAAATATTTTGAAAAAAACAGAAAAAGATTTATAGAAAAATCGCTCATTTGGGTCGTTTTTTTTTATACTAATCAAGAAAAAATAGATTAATTTTTCAGTACGATCCGGAATTTTGTTCCCTTTCCAACTTCAGATTCAGCGATTTTAATATTACCTCCGTGAAAATCATTAATCACCCTTTTCGCTAAAGACAAACCCAAACCCCAACCGCGTTTTTTGGTTGAATAACCGGGTTTAAAAACATTTCTTATTTGTGCACTCGTCATCCCAGAACCCGAATCTTTAACATCTATAATCACATGTTTGTTTTTTTGATAAAGACAAATTTCTAATTTTCCCTCGCCTTTCATCGCATCAACAGCATTCTTCACGAGATTTTCTATCACCCAACTCATCAGAATTCTATTATGAGGCGTAAGGATTTCATTATGAGGAACTTTCAGCGCAAAATCAACTTTTTTTGAAATTCTGGTCTTTAAATATTCATAGTTTTGTTGCACGGTTTCCTTCAAATTCAAATCGCTCAACTCTGGCACAGAACCAATTTTTGAAAATCTTTCGGAAATCGTTTTCAGTCGATTAATATCTTTATTAATTTCTATCAAACCATCACTATTTCTGCTTTCATCAAGCTTCATCACTTCAACCCAACCAATCATAGAAGAAAGCGGAGTGCCTATTTGATGCGCAGTTTCTTTTGCTAAACCTGCCCAAAGCATAGATTCATCAGACTTTTTCATCGTTTTTAAAAACCAATAAGAAAACAACAGATAAAGCCCGATAAATAAAGCCAAAGCGTACGGATAATACCTTAAATAATTCAATAAATCAGAATTGTCGTAGAAAACGAATTGATTGTTAAAATTGGGTAACTGAATTTCAAACGGAGGATAACGATCTTCCATCTCAGAGATTTTCTTTTTCAGTTTTTGAGGATTTTTGAGAATATCAGCAGAAATGTTTTTACTATCAATTACATTTCGGTTTTTATCCGTTCTAATAATGGGTATATTTTCGTTTTCGTTGATTACGTAAAGAGATAATTCATTCAATCTTGAATCAAAATCGGTGTCATCTTGCAAATATTTCATTGCGGTGGCTAAAGATTTTATTCTTTCTGATTCTTTTTCTCTTAAATGATTGATGAGGAAATTAGAAGAGACAGCAATGCCCACTACAATGATGGTAAGCAAACTGAAAACAAACCAATTATTAACTTTAGAAAGAAGATTTTTTCTCAAAACGCACAATTATTTCAAAACATTTAACACTTTATACAAAGCATCGCTTAAATCATTTGCCTGATAATTATTCATAATAATCGCAAAAACATAATTTTTGCCTGCTTTAGATGTGTGATAACCCGCAAAAGCTCTGCTGTCTTTTATACTGCCACTTTTCATTTTCATGGCGTTAGCCATTACTGGGAAACCATCATAATATGTTACAAACCAAGGTTGTTTTTTTGCCCAAAGCAACGCCTGAACTTCAGCTTTTGCAGAAGCGTAATTCTGTGGAGAAAGTCCGCTTCCATCAACAAAATTAATCATTCTTTCATCAATTCCTTTTTCTTTCCAGAATTTTTTTAAATATTTAATTCCGCTATCAAAAGTTGGTTTTTCTGTTTTTTCTTTTGCCATGGTTTTCACAAAAGTTTCGCCATAAAGATTAATGCTTTTCTTTAAAAACCAAGAGACCAATTGGTCTAAAGTTGGCGATTTATATTCTAAAATAACTTTATTTAAAGGAAATAACAAAGGATTATCGCCATTAATTACTCTTTCTGAATTGATTACAATTTTACCTCTAAAATCAATTTTTTGTTTTTTAAGTTCTTCCACGAGTTCAAAAGCCAATTGTTTTGGCGGGTTGGGCGTTGCGCCAGAAATTTTCATTTCTTTTTCGGGAAGTGTACCGTTTACGTAAACCAGATCAGAATATGGCGAAGTGTAAATAATGCTTTTATCAGAAGTGCCTTCCGTTTTTACAGCGTTTACAATCTTTAAATCATCCGTATTAATGCTAAAACTTTTAAATTCATTCCCAAAAGTATTTATCTCAAACTGATTTTCTCGCCAATTTACGCCCCAAACTCCTGCCCCGTAATAATTTCCCATATCGTTGTAAGGCCAACCTCCAGGTGTTTTTTGAAAATCAAAACAAGTATCATCTATAATAATATCTCCTTTAATTTTTGAAATATTTTTGGCTTTAAGAGCAGAAATAATTTGTGATAAAAAATCTTCTGGTTTTTTGCCTTCAAATCTTGTGCTTCCCAAAGAAGGATCGCCATTTGACGAAATGTACAAATTATTATCAAAAGCTACTTTTGTGGTGTAAGCGTAATTTTTGCCCAACGTTTCTAATGCTGCTGCTGCAGTAAAAATTTTCATGGTTGAAGCAGTGGAAAGTCCTTTCTGACTTTGGTATTCATAAACCAATTTTCCGTTTTCTTCTGCAACGTAAAACGATAAACTGCCAGAGTACATTGGCGAGGAAGCTAAAAGTGTTTTTACTGCTTTGTCTAAATTCGATGTAACCGACTGACTTAAAGTAATTTGAGAGATAAAAAAGCCTAAAAATACAATGTATTTTTTCATAAAATTTGATAATAATTTCAAAGATAAAGAAAATTATTTAGTTAACCTGTTCCTAAAAAAGCAATAAAACATCGATTTTTAAATATTATTGACAATTAATCATTAAAAATAAATTAACATATAATTAAAATTAGAAATGATTTTTATCAATATTTTGTTAATATTTTAAATTTTAACATTTTATAATTAAAAATATAGCGTAATTTTGTACAATAAATAACACACCTAAAAACAATAAAATTATGACTTATACAATTGTAGGGCTTTTCGCAAGTCAAAATCAATCCAAAGCTGTATCCCAAGGCTTAGAAAGTAACGGTTTTAAAGATTCTGACTACATTGTTTATGTTACAGATGAAAAAAAAGTAGAAAAAAAATCTATTTGGGCTAAACTTTTC
>JAYRDY010000182.1:0-4301 GCA_041909215.1 Cloacibacterium sp.
AAAAGATAAAAAAACTGATAAAAATCTCAACTTTTTTTCATTGATTTATAATCAAAGTTTCGTAACTTTGAGGTATAAATGAATTTAATTATGTTTAAATATCATTTCATATCTGCTTTTACAATTTTGTTTTTTAGTGTTATTTTTATTAAATCTCAAAGTCAATCAGAGTTTTTTATATCAGATTCTAAAAATGAACAAAATGTTTTTATCGATTGTAATTATCCTTTCGTTAAAGATAATAGTGTACTGTTAAAATCTAATTATCCTTCTTTTAAGCTTACGAATAAGTACATCATTTCAGCTATTAATTATACCCCTTATTCTGTTTCTAATAAAGTAGTTATAAAAGATAATTTAGATGATTCTTTTTCTGAAATCATTGATTTACCATTCCAGTTCTGTTTTTATGGTCAAGCGTATAATCAGTTAGTAATAGGTTCTAATGGAATGGTAAGTTTTGATATAAATCAAGCAGGTCAAGCGAATGCACCTAATATATCTACAGCCTTACCTAGTGAAGATTTACCCAAAGCTGCAATCTTTGGAGCATTACACGATATGTATTTTTCTCTATCAGATGATTCCGAAATTAATTATTCTGTAATAGGTAGTGCGCCTTTTAGAAAATTTGTAATAAATTTTTATAAAGGAAGAATGTCTGGATGTGATGATTCAGTATCTACTTCACAGATCGTACTTTCAGAAGGAAGTAATAATATAGAGGTTTTCGTGGAAAATAAATCTCTTGCATGTGATTTAGCAAAATTCAAGAATTCTCTTATAGGAATAAATGATGAGATAGGAGACTCTGGACTTGCAGCTCCCAATAGAAATACTGGGATTTGGCAAGCAAAGAATGAAGCATGGTTATTCACTCCAGATGGAGAAAATGTAGTGCCTAAATTTGCTTGGTATGATGGAAGTGGCAATTTAATTGGAAGTTCTAATGAGCAAATAGTATCTCCTAAAAAAGATGAAAATTATAGATTAGATTTTCTTTATACTATATGTAACGGACAGACCTATACATATACAGACGAAATTGACATTACTTTTTCTTCAGATTATCCAACAACAATAGATTATAGTAAAATAATATGTAATAGTAGTGAGCAAATAGTTTTATCAGATTATAAAAAATTTCTTACAACTAATGATTTTTCTAAATTTAGTTTTGTTTTTATAGATGCTTTAAGTAACCAAATTATAGATGAAACTAAACCATTTACGGTTGATTCTAGTAGAGATTTCAACGTAATTATTTCCAATAAAGATAACCGTAATTGTAAAAGATCTACAACTCTTTCTTTTCAATATTTTTCTCAAAATATTTTAACCAATCAAGTTTCTGTGTGCGATTTATGGAAAGATGGAAAAGAAAACGATTATGTTCTTAGTAATTTAAATGTAAATTTAGTAGGCTCAAATTTCAAAGGTGAGATTTCTTATTTTTTAACTAGACAATCCGCGTTAGATAATATAAATTCTGTTACAACATATAATTTGGAGAATAATACTCAGTTTTATATAAGAGTGTCACAAAATAATTGTTATAATGTATTTGGACCAATATCTATAAAACTTACATCTCCACCTCAAGTTGTTTCGCCGTTAAATCTTAGAGTACAAATGTGTGATTTAAATTATGATGGAGTAGAAAATTTTAATTGGGGTGATTATTTAAAAGATAAAGTTACTACAGATCTTGGCGTTTCTATAAGAGTTTTTAAAACATATGATGAAGCATTAAGTGCACTACCAACTCAGTTAGGTCTAGATAAAATAACAAAAGGCAATTACAAAGTATATGCAAGAGTAGAATTTCCGGGTGCTTGTTTCTCAATTGCAGAGATTAATATGGACGTTGTTCTATCTGGAGTAGAGCTTAAAAATATAGATACTTATATTTGTTTTGATGGTGCCGAAGATATAACAGTAGATCTTCTTGCTATAGCAAATAATATGCTTGTAAATCCTAATAGTAATATAACAGGTCCTTTCTTTTTTACAAGTAATAAGGCTGCAATAGATAATTTGCCAGCTAATATGATACCTTCTACTCAAGTTATTAAGGATGATGGAAATTATATTTCTAAAATATTTTATGTGAGATTTAATAATGGAACAGATTGTTATACTATAAAACCAATAAAAATTTATTTGGTTCATTTAGTGAAAAATAAAGATCAGTTTAATATTTGTGATGTAAAGAATGATAATTCAGAAACCATTACATTAAGTACTTATGCAAAACAAATAAATAATCAAAGTGGTTCAAAAGTATTTTATTTTAATAAAGAAGCACAAGCATTAGCCAATGTCTCAGGAACAGATATTAAATCTCTTACAGTAACTTCTAGCCAAACTGTTTATGCCAGAATTACAATAAAAAATTGTTTGCTTATAATACCTGTTACGTTTTCCTTAGTTAAAACTCCAGATATTCTTTCTGAATTAACAATAAACCTTAAAGATGTTTGTGATAATAATGCGGATGGAAAAGAAAATGTAGATTTAAGCTCTTATGCTACCGAAATAAATGTAAAAAAAGAATCAGTAGACTTTACTTATTTTAAAACTTATAATCCTGTAAATAATACCTTGGCTGATCCTTATTCTAATGTTTCTAATGTAGAAGTACAAGATGGAACAATAATCTATGTAAAAGTAAAATTCAAAGATTCAGATTGCTTTTCTGTATCAAAAATTATTGTCAATATAGATTATTTACCTTCAATAAAACTTTCTAAAACAGTAACTTTAAAAAAATGTGATGATGATTTTGATTTTGGTGAATATTTTGATTTATCAGAATCTATTCCTCAATTATATGACCCAAACTTAAATTCTATTCCGCTGTCTGACCTTATTATTTCTTATTATGAATGTGAAGATGATGCAAATGTAGGAACAACGGTAGGCAAAATAAATTCTTTGCATCATACCCATACCGCAAATGCATTTGTTTATGTAAGATTTCAATCAAAAAAAGACGGTTGCTATTCTGTAGCTCCTATTAATTTACTGTCTTATTTTCCTACAAAGGCTAAAAACTCTGTTATCTCTGTTTGTGATAACAACCTTGATGGATATTATGATGTAAATCTTTTAGAATACAAAAATTATATGGTACAAAATCCTGATGACCAAAATGTATATAAATTCTATCTCAGAGAAAGCGATATAAACATCCCAGGAAAAGAAATAAAAAACCCCGAAAAGTTTAAATTGTATCCTTACATCTCTAAAATTTGGGTATACGTAGAAAATTTAACCAATTGCGGAAGCATTGCAGAAGTAAATTTTAAAAAAGGAAATATTTTGACTTTGAATAAAAATCAATTCAGTATCAATAACATTTGTGATACAGGTAATGATGGAAAAGAGCAAATAAACCTTACGATTTTTGAAAATAATTTTAGTGCTTCTTATACTTATGAGTATTTTGAGAAAGATAGCGATATGTGGCAGAATCAAAATAAAATTCAAAATCCTGCTTATTATGCTTATGATGAAACTAAAGGAAGTTCTACCTTCTATGTGAAAGTTTCTCAAGAAGGTTTTTGCCCTAATTTTTACTCGATAGAAGTTCAATTAAATAAAATGCCAATTATAAACATAGCAGACTATTATTATTGTAAAAATGCTTCTCAAGGATTAGAGATAAAACCGAATTTTTCTACAATGAAAATTGCAAATTATAGATGGGAATTGCCAGATGGAACCATTATAGAAGGAGCAGACAAAAATTATCTTTCAGGGATAAAAACCATAGGAACATATACATTAAGTTTAACTACAGTTTACGATTGCAGTTACACTACGAGTTTTAGAGTGCTCAATGTAGATACTCCAGAAATCGTCTCACTAATAGAACAAGATAACAATTTTGAAGTGACTGCACAGGGAATTTCAGGAAAAAAAATTGTTTATTCTAAAGATTTAGTTCATTGGCAAGATAGTAATGTTTTCTATAATTTAGCAGCCGGTGAATATAATTTTTATGCAAAATATGCAGATTCTGACTGTTATAGTGATGCGAAGAAAGGCAAAGTTTTCACCGTTCAAACCGCCTTTACTCCAAATGGAGACGGAATAAATGATTATTGGGTGTTCTCTGATTTAGATGTTTTTGGTGGAACTTCAACCTTGCAAATTGTAGATAAGTTTGGTAAAGTTGTTTGCCAGCAAACAAGCAATAAAGAATTTAGATGGGATGGTAAAATTCAGTCAAGAAGTTTAAATACAGATGCATATTGGTATGTAATAAAAGTAGGCAATGGAAGAATGTACCAAGG
>JAYRDY010000183.1:0-4271 GCA_041909215.1 Cloacibacterium sp.
AAAACCTTCATAAAGACTTATGTAAATATTACAAACTATTTCAGTATAAAGCTTTGCTAATAGATTATCTTCAGCAAAATCAATAAACACTACATTTTCAAGGCCAAGAGATTTAGATTTTTCTCGAAGTAAATCTCCATAATGATTTTTCTTAGAAAGAATTATATATTTAACATCTAAATTTAACATAGCTATAGCATCCAAAAGCCTTTCTATGTTTTTATGAGAATAAGAAGCGCCTACTGAAATGAAAAAATCTTTTCCTTCTGTAATCCTTTGAAACTCTTTTTCGGTTTTTTCATTTTCTTCATAGTGAATTTTATTGGCTCCATTGTAAATAACCTCTATTTTGTTTTCTGGAATTTTATAATGCTTTAAAATTTCTGATTTTGTGAAATTAGAGATTGCAATCACTTTCTTACTGGATTTTATAATGTAAGGAACCAAAAATTTAAAATAATAGTATTGAAATTTATGCTGTTTAGGAAAGTCAAAGCAAATTAGATCATGAATAGTAATGATTTGATTTCTATAAAATGGCGAACCATGAGTGGATAAAGAATAAACTAAACTTCCTTTTGCTTTGAAGGGAATTAAAAATGTATTCCAAAATAAGCGATAAACAGAAAGAAATTTACTTTTAGGCAAATAAAGATATTTTAAATTAAAATTATAATTATCGAGTTGATTCTTCAATTTTAAAGAATAAATTTCTACTCCATTGGCAGAGCCATTGGTCATAGACATATTAATAGTGAGGTTTTTCTTCATTTTAAGTATTTTTTACATCTGAGATTCTCAAAATAGATACAAGAAACGTAATCATTATGACCATTAGCCAAATTTCTACTGTTCTTATGATAGGAATAATAGGTGATGTGGAAATAGTAAAAATTATTGCAAAGAAACAAGTGACTGCAAATTTATTTCCTTGATTGAATGCAATTTGAAATTTGACAAACAAAAAACCTAAAAGAATAAGAAAAAGAATGCTGAGATAACCAAAATCCATAAAAAGGTATCCATAAAAATATTGAGCGTTATCCCATAAAATTTTATCGGACTGGGGTACTTCTATCAATATTCCTAACGATTTAGCGACAAATGTAAGAGGCGTGAAAATTGTATTAAGACCTAAAGACCAATTGTTATAATGCTCCAAAAGCAATTCAAAATTAGTTAATCCTAAACGAGAATACAAACGTAAGAATTCTACTAATGAAAAATCTTCCATTTTAACAGAAGTAATAAAAGAAACCATGAAAATCATCACGATGAACAATCCATAGACAATAGAAGACTTTAACTTTTTAAAAATAAATGCTACGAATACTACGATAAGAATTCCTAAAATTGTAATTCTATCCATAGTAAAAAAAGTTTTTAGAATGGACGAAAATAAAGCTAGAATGGACAAGATAATTACAGATTTTTTTTGTCTAGCTTCACTAAAATCAAAAAATAATAACAATGAAGAAGTGAGAAAAAAAATAGACAATGGTGCATAATTCCATACCTTTATAAATCCTGGAAGCCCGGAATGTGAAAATTCTATTTTTATTTCGCGCAATTGTTTATAATTTTCTTGATAATTCATTAATAAATGTAAATAATCATATAAATTATATACAGCTGCTACGGTTGCTATTGACACATATAAACCTAAAAACAGAAAAAGATATGAAATTATTATAAAATATTTATTCAAAAAAATAGTTTTAGAAAAATTTAAATTTTCATTTTTAATACTTTTTTTGTAAAAAAACATGTATCCCAAAGCAATAGAAACAGTAAATATAAGGTGCCATACAATAGCTTTTGAAATATTTATTTCTTCTATCCCTTTTGTTTTCCCCCATCCTAATAATAACATTATCATCTGTAATCCTACAAATGTAATTATTAACATATGCCTTTTAAAAAAATCTAATCCCAACAAAACTCATCTATATCTTATTATTCTACTTTCTTTGATTCTAAATTATTCTTATCAATTTTATCATTCTACAATTTTTACAAATTTTGATAAAAACAATCCCAATGAAATCAAAAGCCAAAATTCAACTGCTCTAATTATAGGTACACTTATAAAAGTGGTGATTCCAAATAACACAATAAAGTATACTGCTACAAACTTCAAATTTCCTTTTAAAGTTTTGACTTGAATTATCCTTACTAGCCAGCCAATTAAGAAAAAAAACAACACTGAGAAGAATCCAAAATCTATATACAAATATGAAGCAAAATATTGTGCGGGATTCCAAATCCAATTTTCTGGCTCAATAACTTCATACTTTACCCCAAAAAAACGAAGTATAAATATAAAAGGCATTAAAAAAGAATTGAAGCCATAAGAATAATTTTCTTGATTATCTATTACTAATTCGAAATTTGCTAATGATAATTTGAAATATGTAACTAAAAAATCAAAAACTCCCGAACCATTCATCCTACTTGACGTCACAAAAGAGAGAATGGGAATGACCAGAAACATATATATCAAAAACTTGGCTTTAATTTTTCCATCTAAAATAAACTTATAAAAATATACTAAAATTATCGCCAATATTGTAAGCCTATCCATTACAAAAAACACTTTGACAATAGATGCCAAAAGAGAGAATAATGATAAGTTATTTATTTTTTTTAATTCTGAACCATGCATTTTATAAAAAACAGAATACGCATTAGATATCAAAAATATTCCTAAAGGAAAATAATTCATCATTTTAAAAAAACCGCTTAGACCACTCGAGTTCGCTTCAGCTCTTAAATCTCCTAACCCTTTACCACCAGTAAATAAAATTTCTAAATATTCTTTTGGAGGGATAAATGTTCCTATAGTTACTATAGAAGTAACCACTCCCACCACCGTTAAAACATAGCTTATTTTGTAGAATGCCGAATTAATTGTTATTTGTTTTTTTTCGATTTTTAACGGTAGAAAAGTACTTTTGGAAAGTGGCAAATATCCTACAGTAAATAAAATTAACCCTAAAAAATGCAAAAATAAAGCACTTTTGAAACTCCGAAACTCCCCAATTATCTTATCATCTTGCACTCCCAAAATTGCAACTACAATTTGAGAGGCTATGAAAAGAAAAAAAAGGGTGTTATTTCTAATAAATAATTTCAAAGTAATAATTTTTAGTTCAATTTCTTTGTTCTAAAATACGTGAACAATTTACTTGGTAAAAATAATGAAACCAAACAGATTATTGAATCTTTTGGATAGCTAATCCACATTGCATAATTAAAAATTTTTCTTATAACAAACATTTTTTCTCCCGATAAGATAGCTCTCTTTACAAGACTCAAATTTTGAAATGAAATTAATTTTTTAACAGAGCTTATCAATTCTTTTTTAACTTGATTCTGGCTTATAGAATCTTTTAGAGTAAGCGCTACCTGAAATTCTTTTGGCTCAAAAATAGAGTGCGTACTTCCTTCCAAAGCCATAAAATAGTTGGCTAAAGGACGTATGTTATAAGCTATATCATATTTTAATGCAATCCTGCACCATAAATCGCTGTCCTCAGTGAGTTTAACCCCTTCTTTATACCCTCCGAATTCGTCATAGATTTTTTTTGGAATACAGAGATTAGAATTTGAAAACGGTGACTTTTGGATTTTTGCAAACAAACCGAAATAATCTTCAATTATTCCAATATTATTACCATTAAATAAATCAGAAAAACTTTCTAACATAACCTTTCCACTAGGATAAATAAATTTATTATTCGTAGCATAAATACCTGCATAGGGAAACTCGTCTATTAAATTTGAAATTTCTTGTAAAAAATTTGGTTCCCAAGTATCGTCCGCATCTAAAAAGGCTAAATATTGATTTTTTGCTAAAAGAGCTCCTCTATTTCTTGCTGCTGAAACCCCGCTATTTATTTGTGAAAAAACTTTGATTCTTGTGTCTTGTATGCTTGACACAATTCTTACTCCTTCATCAGTGGAACCATCATCTATTATAATCATTTCAAAATTATCATAAGTTTGATTTAATACAGTTTCTAAAGCTCTCTTTATATAAGGTTCTTTATTGTAAAGCGGTATAATTACTGTAAAAGAATTATTCATTACGATTTATTTATCAGACTTATTACTACAAAAATTTTTGGAATTATTATTTCTATTTAATTTAGAAAACATCTCTACATATAGTTCATTTTTGATTATCCATATATTTAATATGGAAAAATATATTAAAAAGATTATTCCTGATAAGAACAGCAGCATGAATGCATTATCGAAATATGTTT
>JAYRDY010000184.1:0-4256 GCA_041909215.1 Cloacibacterium sp.
TAAATTAATTTTAAGGCTTTTCGCTTCATCATCAATCCATTTTGCAAGATTATAATCTTTAACAGCCTCACTATGGAAAAGCATTTTTTTAGTCTGCAATGTTTTGAAAACCTTCTTCCTGCTATCAACTTTTTTATGTTTGTGCGCAAAAACCAAAATGGTAGATTCTACTGGATTTTCAGCATAATTTTCCAAAATTTTGGTTTCATTTTCATTTAATTTTAAATCTTGTGCCTCTTTTACAATAATCAGTTGCTTATCTCCCATCATAGGATATTGCCTTGCCAGCGCCAAAATATCATTATAATTGGTATCTTTGCCATAGACTACGGTTTGGTTAAAGGCTTTTTCGTCTTCTGTAAGGACTTCGTTCTCGAGCGCTTTCACAGCAATATCAATGAAATAAGCTTCCTCTCCGTGAAAAAAATAAATAGGGAGAAATTCCTTAGTTTTTATATTTTTAAAGATGAGCTCTAAATCTTTCATTAATGCAGTTACCTAAGTTGAATTTTAAAGAAATTTTTGATTTTAATATCAAGAAAGACAAAGATACGTTTTTTATTTATGATTTGGTAAGAAAATCTTGGCTGGTTCTTACACCTGAAGAATGGGTAAGACAACATTTTGTGCATTATTTCCTGAAAACCAAAAACTACGCTGCCTCTGCATTAATCCTAGAAAAAAAGGTAGATCTGAACGGAACTACCAAAAGAATTGATCTCTTAATTACCGAAAAAACAGAGCCTAAAATTTTAATTGAATTAAAAGCGCCCAACGTAAAATTAACCCAACAAACCTTTGAACAAATTGCCAGATACAACTCCGTAATTGGTGCAAAAAACATTATTTTGAGCAATGGTTTACAACATATTTACGCAAAATTTACGGATAAAGGATATGAATTTTTAAACTTTGAATTTTAACCGTAAAAAAATCAAAACAAAAGCAATTATGAACAAACAATACTCTTCATTTTCGAGTTCTGACTCAATAAAAAATATTATTTTCGATTTTGGTGGCGTTTTAATGGATTGGAACCAGCGTTATTTCTTCAGAGATTATTTTAATGATGATGAAAAAATGGAATATTTCCTCCAAAACATTGCCACTACACCTTGGAATGAAGAGCAAGACCGTGGAAGAAGTTTAGCCGAAGGAACTGAAATTTTGGTACAACAACACCCGACTTGGGAAAAAGAAATCCGTGCGTTTTATGATAACTGGACAACCATGCTGAAAGGCGAAATCTATGAAAATGTAGAAGCTTTAAGGAAATTGGGCGAAACAGATTTTTCACTTTTTGGGTTAACCAATTGGTCTGCAGAAACCTTCCCTTACGCATTAGCAAATTATGATTTTTTTGATCTTTTCGAAGGTAAAATTGTGGTTTCTGGCGAAGAAAAACTTATAAAACCTGATCCTAAAATTTGGCAAGTTTTACTAGAACGCTATCAAATAAAAGCAGAAGAATCTATTTTTATTGATGATAATATTAAAAATGTTGAAATGGCAAAAAACCTTAATTTCAAGGTAATTCACTGCACTTCTAACATTAATCTTTTAGAGGAAATAGAAAAAATTACGCAGACTGTTTCGAGATAAACTCAATTACTTTTTCATTGAAGATATGTGGTTTATCAACGTTTACCACGTGTCCGCAATTCTCAATTATCAAAAGAGAAGAAGATTTTTTGTGTTCAGAAACTACTTTTTTAACGGCTGGCAAAAACATATAATCTTCTTCGCCCATCACATAAAATGTAGGAATATTGAGTTCTTTTTGTCGAAACCACTTCAGCACAGGATTTATTTCTGCGGTGAGTTTAAACCATTTAATAAATTCTTTTTTATAAAGTTTTTAAGCCTCGTAAATGAAAAGATTACTAGACTTTTTATGATTGTCATTTGGCATAATAATAAATGCAAAAAGCTTGTAAAGAAGCAAATAAGGCAAAACGTATTTAAACAAATTCCCTACCTTCATTAAAATCTGCGAACGGAAATTCATTTTAAGAATTGCACCGCCCATAATCATAGATTTCACGCGTTCTGGTCTCATTTCGGCCAATTGTCTTATCACGATAGACCCCAAAGAAATGCCCACAAAATGAGAATTTTGAATTTTAAGATAATCAATAACTTCAATAATATCTTGTGCTATTGCTTTGAAGCTGTAACTTTTATGTTTCTGATTTTCTTTTGGAGAATTACCATGTCCTCTTAAATCGAGTAAAAGAACGTTGAATTTCTTCTGAAATTCACGAATTTGTTTAAACCAAATGGAAGAGCTTCCTCCTGCGCCATGTACAAAAGTTACCCAATTTTCTGATGTTTCGTGTTTATAGACTGTGTAAGAAATCAATTTATTTATTCGTTTTTACAAAATTATGATTATTTTTTAAATTTTAATTCATGAAATCTATTAAAAAAAGGTTAATTTTCTTCTCTATTCACCAATTCCATTGAAAAAGCAGGCAAACAAATGGCCAAATATTCGCAAGGTTCATCAAACGGATTGCTGTAGCGCACTCTTGCTCCTTTCTGTACTAAAATACTTTGTGAAGCTTCTAAAATAATAATTTCGCCATCAATTTCGAACTGTTTTTTACCTTTAATGATATACGTAAATTCATCAAAAGCTGGCGTTTGATGAGGCTCGCCCCAACCAGCTGGCGCAACCATGTGCGCAATAGAAATCTCTGAATTTTGAGTAGAATTGCCCCAATGTTCTTCTATTAATTTCCCGTCATTAGTAGGAACTACAAATGGTGATTTTTGGATTTTATATTTTTTAGACATTAATTTAATTTTGGATTCAAAAATAAATAAAAAACCGAATGAAAAAATCCATTCGGTTTAAATAAATTATTTTAACTATTGAGTTTTTTGTACTTAAGATAAGACCAACCTGCCAAAAGCAGCATTAAAGATATACTTATATAAACCCAAGCTGGCACAGGAATTGGGTCTCCTGCTGCATAAGAATGCAAGCCAGAAAGGTAATAATTCACTCCAAAATACGTCATTACCATACTGCAAAAAGCAAACATCGTCATAACATGGAACGCATATCTTCCTCTAAGTCCAGGTACCAATCTCATGTGCAATACGAAAGCATACACTATAATTGAGATGAAAGCCCAAGTTTCTTTCGGGTCCCAGCTCCAATATCTTCCCCAAGATTCATTTGCCCAAATACCTCCTAAGAAATTCCCTACAGTAAGTGCAAAAAGACCTACGGTAAGAGACATTTCAGAAACGATAGTTAATTCTCTAAGTGTAATATTATTGTGTTGCAAGAAAGTTTTTTTATCTGAAATAATATAAAAGAATAAACTAATCAGAGCAATAATCATAGACAACGCAAAGAAACCATAACTACTGGTAATAATCGCTACGTGAATAATTAACCAATACGATTTAAGCACTGGAACCAAAGGCGTAATTTGCGGATCTAATTGTGAGCCACCATGAGCAAAACCCATCATAATTACTGCTACCATAAAACCTGCCGCTGGAATGAGTGCATTAGAATTTCTATACAACATTAAACCTGCAGAAATACCTACCCAAGAAATAAATACAATTGCCTCGTAACCATTACTCCATGGTGCGTGACCTGAAATATACCATCTTGCAACCAATCCTAAGAAATGTAGAAAATAACCTACAACACCAATATAAATAATGGTTTTAATGATTTTATGAATCGCTTTATTGGGTTTGAAGAGCTCAATAAATCCTAATACCAACAATAAACCTCCAATCATTGTATAGAAAATTAACAACCAGAAGTTGATGTTAACTTTGTTCATAAAAACTTCTAGATTGGTTTTGCTTTCGTCTGGTAAAACAGATTTGCCCCACGTTTTTTGATATTCTTGAATTTTTGCAAGAGCCGCATCTGCTTTTGCCCAATTCCCATCTTTGGCCGCATCAATAACACTAATAAAATAGGGGGCTATTACGTTTTGCGCTTGTACATCTGTTTTTTGTTCTGCATCTAACCAAGAATTCCAAGTGTGGTTTGGGTCATTTTGCACAGGTACTACTCTAAAATATTGACCAGAAAGAATTCCGTAAAAAATCTGAACTCTTTCGTTTACAGAAATCACTTCTTTATCATAGTTAGTTTGTTCTGCTGGTTTTTTTCTGAATGCAATATTATAATCTTCTTCTAAAATAAATTTAGGCATACCTTGTGCATCTACTGTAAACAAGTTCATCATTGAGGTATAACCATCAGATCGGAAGAG
>JAYRDY010000185.1:0-4172 GCA_041909215.1 Cloacibacterium sp.
CTTTAGAGAATCCAGATTAATCCAAACTATTCTTATTTAGCCCAAACCCTTTGAATACTATTGTTTTAAAGATTTTTAACGCTCAATTTTGCCTCAGAATTTTAATCAAAAAGAGATGAAAAAATCGGGCTATCTTTTATTCGTATTATGTACAACTTTAATTTACGGACAAGTCGGGATTAACACCCAAACTCCAGAGACTACTTTAGAAGTTGTAGGAAAACCAAACGATATTAGTCATTATGATGGAATTATTCCACCACGTATTACAGGAAATCAACTTTCTGCAAAAACATATTCATCCACAAAAAAAGGAGCAGTGGTTTATGTAACATCTCCTTCTTCAAATTTGACAGGTCAGGTCAAAAATATTACCGAAGTAGCCCCTTATTATTTTGATGGAACTTCATGGCAGTCTTTTTCAAAAGAAATAGCTCCTATTGAATACTATATCGTATTAACATTAGATTCAAACAGCACAGCTGGACTAACAGCAACTTCGGCATGGTCAGCACCAGTGAACTATTGGGGAAATACCAATACCTATCTGACCGCCTCAAAATCCTATACCATCGGAACCAAAAATTTCGGAGGATTAAAGGGAGCTATAACATTCAGAAAAATTCAAGGTATTGTCAATGTTCATTTTCAAATCTACAGATCCTCAGATTCTTCCCCCATCACTGGAGATGCTTTTATCAGCATTGCTAATATATACAGCGATATAGGCTATATTCCGAATCAGATTGCTCTGCTACATTCCGAAAATTCTACGCAGTATTTTCCTGCCTTACTCGAAAATTATGCCATACAAATTCCGCAGACATCTTTAAATGCAATGTCCACCTCTTACTATACTTATGGAGAAGTTCAGGGATACTCCAACTGGAGGAAACCTTATTTGCCATAGAAAATAGCTACAGAGAGTTTGATAAAAAATGGAAAAAAGAGACTATATAAAAATTAGGATATCCATAACAAGAAAACAACACTGGAAAAGAATATGCAAAGAAAAAAACATCACCCTAACCAACTTAATCACGGCATCGGTTGAAAACAGAATTCTAGAAGATGAAAGGAAAAAGATATTGGAGTTCATTGAAAAACAAGACAACATCTTCATAAAAATTGAAACCAACATCAATCAGATTGCCAGAATTGCAAACGCTCAAAAATTTATCAGCAGTAAGGAATTAAATTATTTCCAAAGCCAACTGAAAGCCATCACTGAACTGAAAGAAAAGCAGAATGAAATTTTTACAAAAATCTACTCCTTAATTGCTGATGATAGTTAAGATTTTAGGCTCAGCAAGTTCCAATTTTCACGGAGTACAGTATAACGATAAAAAAGTAGAAAAAGGGACTGGCGAGTTGATGCTGATGAAAAATTTTCCTTCATTCATTAATGAAAAAAGCAGTCAGGAAGCAGTCAGAAATTACCTCAAATCTATTTCAAAAAATGAAAAAGTAAAGAAACCTCAATTCCACGCTGTGATTTCCACAAAATTTCAACAGCACAGCAAAGAAGAATTGACAAAAGTTGCAGAAGATTTTATGCAAGAAATGGGTTACGGAAATCAGCCATTTATTGTGGTTTTTCATAACGATACCGAAAACAATCATGTGCATATTGTTTCTACGAGAGTTAATAAATCGACTGGGAAAAAGCTCAATGACAGTTACGAAAAACTGAAAGCCCAAAAGGCGATGATTAATATAAAAGAAAGGATTTATGATAAAAGTAACGAAGAAATCATCAACAACCTTTTGAATTACAAAATGAGTTCGTTGAAGCAGCTAGAAATCTTGATGGAAAGAAACGGATTCAAGTTGGTAAAGAACAAAAATGATGAAAACGCTTTAGATATTCTGAAAAACGGAGTTCGAGAGAAAACGATTTATGGAAATCAACTCATTTTCAGCAATGTTAAAAATGACAATAGAGGAAAGCAAATCAAGGCTATATTGAATAAATATAAAGAATTGTATTCCAATAAGGTTTTCAAAGTGGAAGAACGAAGACATTTAGAAAAAATGCTTCCTGAAGAAAAACAAAAAGAGGAATGGAAGCCAAAGATTGAATTTGAAAGCGAACTTCAGAAAAAGCTCAAAGAGGTGTTTGGAATCGATGTGGTTTTTCATCATAAAGACGAACTCCACCCTTTTGGTTATACTTTAATTGACCATAAAACTGGAACGATTTATAAAGGAAGCGAAATTCTGAAAATGAATAATTTGTTTGAATTTACTTCCGAAGTCATGGACAAGAAACTATTTGAAAGCTTAAAGGATTACAATTTATCAGATGAAATTTCTAAACAAGTATTGATAGAATATCTGAAACACCAGAATCTTGAAAATGTACCAAAAGACTTTATGCTTTTTGAGAACAAGAAAAGAAAAAACAAGGAAGTATTCAATATGGTGAAAAATGAGATAAGAAACTATCTCAAAACACAAAACAATAATAGTGTTAAAATTATAAAATCGGAAGAAGGAATCTATTACGCAGTTCATACCAAGTTGCATTATATAGGAGAACTTCAATCATTAATTGGAGAAAAGGAATATCAAAAATTTCTAAATCCAAATCAAGCCAACGAAACCAGAATAGTAAACCAGACTGAAAGTAATGAAGCAAAAGAATTATCAAGAGCAGTAAATGAAATGCTGATTGAATGGACAAAACATTCAGGAACATCAAAAGACCCTGCGGAAGAAGAACTCAGAAAAAGAAAAAAAAGAAAGAAATTATGATTATCACATTTGCCACACAAAAAGGAGGAACAGGAAAAACGACACTTGCCATTGCATTTGCTAATTACATTTCTGGGCTATCAGAAAGGAAAATTAAGGTCTATGATTTCGATTTTCAAAAATCCTTCTACTACAAATGGAAAGAAGACGAACAGTCAGACCTTCCAAAATTGTATGAGGTAGAAACCATTGGTGAAGATGAAGAGCAACCATTTTCTGACTTTGAAACCCTCATTAATCTAAAAGAAAGTGAAAAAATTAATCTTTTTGATTTGGCAGGAACACTCGATCAGAAATACAGTGACTTGCTGATTTACAGTGACTTTATCATCATTCCTTTTGAATACTCCGATGTATCGGTAAAATCGACTTTGGTATTCAAAAATCTGTTGGGTTTATTGGAAAGCGAAGCAGAACGAATATTTATCAGATCCAAATACGACAAAGGCTACAAATACCCTAACCAAAAGGAAATGGACGAAGAAATTTCAAAATATGGAACACTCATTGAAAATCCTGTATTCAAAAGAAACTGCCTTCAAACCATAGATACCAGAAAGCTAACCTACGAACAAAAGTACGCCGTAAAAAGGCCCTTTAATGAAATTATTGACCAAATAAACAGCATTTTAAAAATAACACTTTAAATAAAAATACAAATGTTAAAATACTCATTCATTCTATTAGCAGTCTATTTTCTGTATTATGCTGGAAACGTAGTTTACGACCTTTTTTTGAAAAAAGAGAAAACAGTACGTACCGATGATACAGAAGAATTTTCACTTGCTGATTTTGCACAGTCAGAGAGCCTTCCTCCAAGTTCAATCGGAATTGAAGATGTAGAAAATATTCGCACTCCAAAATCCTTTTTGAAAAGTGAAATCCCGACAGCTCAAGCTCAAAACACTTTTGAAGAAAATCCCGATTTGGAAGAATTAAGAAGAAGATTTGAATCCGAACAAGACTTGGATGGTTTTGATGACGTGGAAAAACCAATAAAAAATGTAACTGAAAATACAGAATCTATTCAATCAAAAAATAACGAAAATCATCAAAACCAGATTCAAGAAGAACAAGGTTTATCCATTCAAAAATCAAACAGAAACAAATGGAATCAATTGCTTAATCTGGCAGAAACCAGTGTGCAGATGATTTCCCATAATGACGGATATAAGATATATCATTCCATTATGTAATCCTTATCCATAAAAATATTTAAAACATTCAAAAACAACGCATTAAAAATCCGTTGCAGGATATTTTTTGCTTTAAACTTAAAAATCAATTCAATATTAACCTTTAAAAAACCTTATGTATTATGAATCAAAAATTCAAAAAAAACCAAATGATGAAAAAAGTATTCACTGCTTTCATTTTACTTTTAGCCATTACTCAAGCCTTTGCTCAAGGAGGCG